>JAISWP010000162.1 GCA_031271065.1 Synergistaceae bacterium | reverse complement strand
CCGGGAATGTCCCTTTGCCCGCAAGCCCGAAGTCTAGTATAATAATATCCAAGCAAATTACGATTCTATCTCTTCCGTTAAACTGTATTGTGCGTTAGAATAAAACCGAACGCTATGGCGAGGGCGGATACACAGGGGGCTATTTTTGCGGAGGTGAAGGGTATGCGGCTTCTGACCCGGTCTGATCTCGATGGTTTAATGTGCGCGGTGCTGCTCAAGGAGTTGGATATTTTCGAGGAAAAGAAATTTGTCCACCCCAAGGATATTCAAGATGGTCTGATAGAGGTAACGAGCAACGATGTCCTGGTGAATATTCCATACGCTCCGGGATGCGGCGTCTGGTTCGACCATCACACCAGCGAAGACGCGAGAGGACTGATGTACCAGTATAAGTACGTGGGGGCTTCCTGGCCGGCACCGAGCTGCGCGCGCGTCATCTACGAATATTACGGAGGAGCGAAGGGAAAGCTCGCCCGCTTCAAGCAGATGATAATGGACGCGGACAAATGCGACTCCGCTCATTTCGTCCGCGAGGAAATACTCGACCCCGAGGGAATGGTTCTTCTTTCCTTTATTATGGACCCCAGAACGGGGTTCGGCCGTTACAGGGATTTCCGCATTTCCAACTACCAGTTGATGGACTGCCTCATCGAATATCTCCGCACCATGGACATCGAGGAAATCATGCAGCTCGACGACCTCAGGGAGCGGGTACACCTTTACAACGAGCACAAGGAGCCGTTCATCAACATGATGAAGGACAACTCGTGGTCGGAGGGCGCGGCCGTCGTGACCGACCTTCGGAACATGGAGGAGACCTTTGTGGGCAACCGCCATGTCGTCTACGCGCTCTTTCCCGATCAGAACGTTTCCGTGCGCGTGTTCGACGGCCGCGAAAAGCAGTTCTGCGTGTTTTCCGTGGGCTACAGCATTCTCAACCGCACGGCGACCGTGGACGTGGGCAAACTGATGCTCAAGTTCGGCGGCGGCGGCCACCGCAGAGTGGGGACCTGCCAGGTGCCTTACGCGGACTCCGACAGGATACTGAAAGAAATCATCGAGGAGATCAACGCCCGCAACTGGCAGATGCTGAACATCGCCGGGCTCGAAGAGTTTTAGAAAAGCCGGATTTTTCGAAGAGAGGCCGTCCTTGGAGGGACGGTCTTCTTCTGATGCCGGAATGTAACCGTTCAAACCATGTACGTGGCTCTCAGTCAATAGAAGCATTCACTTACAGGGGGGTCCGGGGGGGCCAGTGAGTCCGCCTTTGGGCGAACGATAAGCAGTGAGCCGGCGACGAAGGAGCCGCGCGAATCGCTTAGTTGCTTCATCTAGCTCCGCCCCCCTGGGCTTGATTACGCCGGTGTCAGGCCGGCAGAACCTCGACCCCCTGCACGTAGATGTAGAGTTCTCCGCTGCCCAGCGATGAATGAAGGGAACCGGTCACTTTGACCGCCGTGCCTTCGGGAAGGTTTTGAACCTGCTCCTGAATTTCCGGAAGGAAGGCTCTGGAAACCAGAAAATCTCTGCGGGTGGCGCCGTCGCCCCACAAAGTCTCCTGTTTGACGGAAAAGAGAAAATACTTGCCGTTCTTCTTCCCGCTCTTGATGTGATGCAGCAAACCCGATATCGTAACGCTGTTGTCTACCTGCATGATCTCGATCACCCCTCTGCGGTTGTGTTGTGACGATACGCTGCGGTCCTCTCGTTACAGCAGCAATACTATAAGCAGCGTCGTCCAAAAGAAAGCGCAAACGACGCCCGTCAGGACGACGATTTTTTCGAGCCTCGTCAGCCGGCGCTCCATCGCCCGCCCGCTTTCCTCGAGGAGCTTTCGCCTTTCCTCGTCCCGGGCGGCGCTCCGTTCCGCGCTTTCCCGCGCGACGGCGCTCAGGCTCAGCTTCATCTCCTTCGCCAGTTCCGACATCTCGGCGGAGAACTCGCTCAGCTCCCTTGTCTGCATACGTCCGTCCGCCTTCAGCGCGCCCTCCCAGCGGGGAATGGCCTCCTTCAGAAAACGCAGAAGCCCGGCCGCGTCTTCCAGAACCTCGTCGCCGAGGCCCGGCTTGGCGGAGGCCAGAGCGGAAGAGAGCGCGGTGAACTGGCCGGAGGACTGCCGGGCCAGCTCGTCCGCGACCTGGGTCAGCCGCGCGGCGATACCCGATGAAAGCTCGGACACGCTCTGCCTCACGGACGCCTCGGCCGCGGCGAACGAGCCCGTCATTTCCGACCCGGCTCTGCCGATTTCCCCCGCGACGGCCTCCCTCATATCCGACGTCAAAGGAGGCAGGAGCGCCGCCGCCAGTTCCGCCACGATCCGCGCCGTCGCGTGGTCCAGCGGCCGTCCGTCTTCCCGCGTCCCGGTCATGTCCATGAGGGTCAGACTCCCCGGGCCCCTTCCAGGGCGAGCCTCATCCGGGCCTCCGAAAACGGAAGCGTGAAGTCGTACCCGCTCTCCGTCCATTTCCGCAGAAGCGAGTCGCCGAAACGCTCGTTCATATCCATTTGTCCCTCCGCCGGCTGCGCCGCCGGGCGCTCGATCGCCTCCCGGCCCCACAGCATGAAGTCCGTGTAGCGCGCGTCGTAATTTTCGTAGACGAACCACTCGGCGCGCCCTTTGCAGTCCCTGCGCCAGGC
>JAISWP010000154.1 GCA_031271065.1 Synergistaceae bacterium | reverse complement strand
CATACTCAATTTTCCCTCTTTTTTCTAAAAAATAATCTGATCGGGGTACCTGAAAAGTCAGCCATTTTGCGAATTATGTTCTCCAGCCTGCGCTCAAATTGTTTTGCGGCCAGCCGTTCGTCGTTCACAAAAAAAACGAAGGCGGGAGGAGCGCCGTCGGCTTGAGTGCAAAACGATATCTTGAGGTAACGCCCCCTGTCGTCTCCGGGCATCCGCTCGAACGTCAGCACTTCGCGGACCAGCCGGTTCAGCTCGGATGTCGATATCCTCCTGCGGCGGTTCTCGTCCACGGAAACGAGGCGGGCGCCCAATTTCGGAACCCCGCGTTTCGTGAGAGCCGACAGGAATATCACAGGGGCGTGGGACGCGAAGGGCAGTTCATCTTTGAGCTTGTCCCTGAGTTTGTCGCCGGACTTCGCGTCTTTGCCGACCAGATCCCACTTGTTAACCGCTATGACAAGCCCCCTCCCGCGCTCCAGAACGTGTCCGATCAGGCGTTTGTCCTGGTCGGTGACCATCTCGGAGACGTCCAGCAGGACGACCGCCACCCGGCATTTGTCTATCGCCTGATATGTGCGGACGGTCGAGTAGTACTCCACGTCGGTGTTGATTCTGGCCCTGCGTCTGAGCCCCGCCGTATCGAGGAAGCGGTATCTGACTCCATCTATTGTCACCACCGAGTCCACCACGTCCCTGGTGGTTCCAGGCATCTCCGACACCAGAGAGCGCTCGCTGCCGGACAGGACGTTGAAGAGGCTCGATTTTCCGGTATTCGGACGGCCTACAAGAGCCACCGGTATCTCCTCCGCGGACTCGTATTCGTCGGTATTGTCCTCCGCCGGTATGAAGGCCGCCATCTCGTCCAGCAGGTCGCCCATGTTGAAATTGTGCGCGGCGCTGACAGGCAGCACCTTCTCAAAACCCAGCGAGGAGGCGTCGTACACCGCGTCGACGCGGCTCGGGTCGTCCAGTTTGTTTACCGCCACCACGACCCTGCGCCCGCCTTTCCGCAGCATCGAGGCTATCTCGGAGTCCATGGGGGTCACCCCGTCTTTGCCGTCCAGGACGAATATCACCCCGTCGCTCTCGCCTATGGCGTGTCTGACCTGACGCTCCATTTTGTCCATTATCTCGGCGTGGCCGCCCTGGATCTCGCCCATTATTCCACCGGTGTCGACGATGTAAAATCTGCGCCCGTCCCAGGATATCTCCCCGTAAAGCCTGTCGCGGGTCACCCCTGGAAAATCGTCCACTATTGCCTCGCGCCTTCCGAGCAGCCTGTTGAATATGGATGATTTCCCAACGTTGGGCCTCCCCACTATCGCTACTATACCCACGGCCTCACCTCCACTCATGAGTCGGAATCAGTCCGTACTATACCATAGAAAGCCTGCCCCTGCGGGCAGCAATGACGCGCCGGGCGTGATAATTATGATATTATTGAGCGATTATTTGTACGAAATAAACGACGATCGGCAGGTGTCAGGTTATGTGCGGGATAATGGGTTACGCTGGCGGATCGCCGGCTTCGGGCATCATCATCGAGGGACTCGCCAGACAGGAGTACAGGGGATACGATTCCGCCGGAATCGCGCTGCGCAGCGACGGGAAAATCATCAGCGCCAAAATCGTCGGTAGGGTCTCGGAACTGGCGGACAAAGTGAGAGAACTGCCCTCCAAATGTCTCGAATCCGCTTCAGGCATCGGGCACACGCGATGGGCCACCCACGGCGGGGTCACCGAGACGAACGCCCATCCTCACGAAAGCGCGGACGAGATGGTGGTGCTCGTTCACAACGGCATCATCGAAAATTCGACGGAGATAAAAGACGAACTGGAATCCGGCGGGATAATCTTCTCCACCCAGACGGACACGGAGGCCGCCTGCCAGCTCCTGGCGGTCCTGTACGGACAGTGCGGAGGAGACGCCCTGGAGGCGATGCACCGACTGACGGAGCGTCTTACGGGGGCGTTCGCCCTGGTCATCATGTTCCGGGACAGGCCCGGCGAAATATGGTGCGCCCGCAGGGGTTCCCCTCTCGTCACGGCCTGGGACGGCAGCGCCTCATACTGCGCCTCAGATCCCACCGCCCTTCTGAGCTACACCCACGACCTCTGTTTTCTGGAGGAGGACGAGATGGCCAGGCTTTCGCCGGACGGACTTAAATTCTACGGTTTCGACGGAAACGCCCGCGGCAAAAAATCAATACGCCTGAACTGGGACAGCGTTATGGCGGACAAGGGGCACTACGAGCACTTCATGCGCAAGGAGATGGGCGAACAGCCCGATGTGCTGCGCCTGACGGTGGACGCCCACACTATCGTGACCAACGTCGCACTCGAAAAGAGCATCTCGCTCCCCAAAGGTCTGATGAAAAAAATCCGCAGGGTCCAGTTTGTGGCCTGCGGGACGTCGTACTACGCCACTCTTGTGGCCCGTGACATAATGGAGTCGCTGGACGGGGACATAGAGATAAGGGTCGAAACAGCTTCCGAGTACCGTTACCGCAACGTGCGGGGCGGCGGCGACACTCTAGCGGTATTCGTGTCCCAGAGCGGGGAGACGGCGGACACCCTGGCGGCCGCACGCATAGCCAGGGCGAAGGGAACTCACTGCATAGCGATAACGAACGTGCGCGGTTCCACCATAGACAGAGAAGTGGAGCACACTATTCTCTCCCTGGCGGGACCGGAGATCGGGGTGGCTGCGACCAAGACCTTCATGGGGCAGATAAGCCTGCTCGCCCTGCTGGTGATGCACCTCCTGAAGGAGCGCGGGACGCTCTCCGCCTCCGACGAGGCCCGTCTCATCAGCGGCCTGCGCTCGATGCCCGCCCTGCAGCAGTCCGTCCTGGAGAAAGAGCGGGAGATAAAGGCCCTGGCGGACAAATACTGCGGGTCGAAGGGATTTTTCTTCATAGGGCGCAGGGAATGTGTACCCCTCACTATGGAGGGCGCGCTCAAAATGAAGGAAATAGCGTATCTCCCGTCGGAAGCCTACGCCGCGGGAGAAATGAAGCACGGCCCGATAGCCATGCTGGACGAGCAGCTGACAGTGGTGGCGCTTGTGCCGGACACGGACCTGAGGGAGAAAACCCTGTCCAACGTCGCGGAGTGCAGAGCCCGCAAAGCTCCCACCCTGATGCTGGCCTCGGACGGAGATGACGGCGCGCGCGCCTGCGCCGACGACATAATTTTCATACCCCGCACAGAACCGGAGCTGTTCCCCTTCATAGGGGTGATACCGCTCCAGCTGCTGGCCTATCACACGGCCAAGGCTCTGGGCAGGGACATCGACATGCCCAGAAACCTGGCGAAGAGCGTCACTGTGGAATGAACCGGACTATTTTTTGACGGCTCTGTAGTACTCGGCGAACTCTTTGTCGTGCACCAGGATGTGCTCCTTCAGCCAGCCGACGACGCTTTTGTTGACCGCCATGTTGTTCTGCGCCGTCGGCCCTTCCTTTAAATACGTCTCCTTCAGTTTGCGGAAAGATACTATATAGCCGTCGTGATAACTTTTGTGAGCGGCGGCCTTGGGATATTTGGAGTCCGCCTGCATCCTCTGCTCGTCCGAGAAGTGTTTCGCTATGTAACCGTCAAGAAAATTGATGACCTCGGCGTGGCGGTTGGTGTTCTTCGGGTCCAGAAGCATGTCTATCTGACGGAACAGCTCCTTGTGCTGCTCGTCTATCTTGGCTATGCCGGTTTCAAGAGACTTCGTCCACAGCATTGATCCTCATCTCCTCTGTATAATTGTAATTGCATCAGACCGCGGAATTTCAGCCGTTTGATTCAGTGACCCAGAGCACCCCCCGTCAAACGCCCATACATACATATTCTCCGAGCGGCGGCGCGTCCGCGCCGCTCATTCCGGCTTCATGCGGGACAAGGGCAGCTTCGGCGTAAAACCGGAACAGCAGATTATGATGATCAAAATATAACATAAAACGGAGCGGCCCGCAAAAAGGACTCGCTCCGTTTTGAAATTAAATAATACTGGGCAATGCCCGAAGTGCTATTTGAGTTCGACTTTCGCTCCCGCCTCTTCGACTTTCTTTTTGATCTCCTCGGCCTCTTCCTTGCTTGCCGCTTCCTTTATCGCTTTGGGGGGATTGTCGACCAGGTCCTTGGCCTCTTTCAGGCCGAGTCCGGTGATCTCGCGGACGATCTTGATGACTCCGATCTTGTTGGAACCATGGTCGATCAGAACGACGTCGAACTCGCTCTTCTCCTCCTCGACGACGGCGGGGCCGGCGGCGGGGCCGGCAGCGGCGACGGCAGCCACGGGCGCGGCGGCGGAGACTCCGAACCTATCCTCGAGCGCGTGTACCAGTTCCGAGAGTTCGAGAACGGACATTTCTTCTATCGCTTTTACCAGTTCATCTTTTGTCATTGTTAGTCCTCCTTGTCAGACTTGTGCAAATTTCAGGCGCGCTAAGCGGCCTCTTCTCTCTGTTCTTTGATCCGAGTCAGCACCGTTGCCAGACCGCGGGCGGGACCGGACAGGACCGTGACGAACCCCTGAATGGGGCCGTTGAAGGCGCCGAGCAGGGTGGACACGAGGACTTCCTTCGAGGGAAGTTCGGCCAGCGCGTGGACCTGCTCTTTTGAGATCACCCTATTTCCCAGGATGCCTCCTTTGACGGCTAAGGCCTCGTTGCCCTTCTCCCTGGAGAAGTCGCGTATAGCTCTGGCAGGCGCCGCCGCGTCCTTGTACGCGAATACATAGGCGTTGGGGCCCGAGTCTATCTCGCTGGCCGTGGGCAGACCGGACTCCCGGAGGGCTATCCGCATGAGAGTGTTTTTCGCGACCTTCATCTCACCCTCCGCGGCCCGTATCTGACGGCGCACCGATGTCGACTTCGAGACCGTCAGTCCTCTGTACTCGACGATGTAAATCGCCGCGCTCGATTTGACCTTTCTGACCAGTTCGTCTATCTCCTGACGTTTTGCTTCCGTTGGCATGAATTCACCTCCTTAGCTTTTTGCAAAATGAAAACCGGCGCTCACAAGAGTCACGAGCCCGGTTTTAGTCGGCGAGATATAAAATTCGTCGAACCTCGGCGGGATATTGAGCGGCATGATTCTCCGCACCCGCTGTCTTGGGCCCAGATGCAATTATACATTTAACCGGCCCGGTTTTCAAGCCGGAACACGAATCGCTATTTATCCGTCACTCGGCGCTGTCCTTCTGTACGGCGGATTCGTCGAGCTTGATGCCGATTCCCATGGTGGAAGAAAGCGCGGCCCCTTTCAGATACGTCCCCTTCACGGCAGACGGACGGGCTTTCACTATAGCCCGGATGAGGGTACGTAGGTTGTCCAGCAGCTGCTCGGCCGTGAAGGAAGCGCGCCCCACGGCGTTGTGGATTATGCCTGCCTTGTCCACGCGGAACTCCACCCGGCCCGCCTTTATCTCCTTCACCGCGCCAGCCACATCGAACGTCACGGTGTTCGTCTTGGCGCTGGGCATCATGCCCCGGGGACCCAATATCCTGCCGAGCCTGCCTACGACTTTCATCACGTCGGGAGTGGCTATGACGGCGTCGAAGTCGAGCCAGCCGCCCTCTATTTCGGCAGCCTTCTCCTCTCCCCCCACGAAATCCGCTCCGGCTTCCTCGGCCTCGCGCAGTTTCTCTCCGCCTGCAATGACGAGAACGCGCTTCGTGTGGCCTGTGCCGTGGGGAAGGACTATCGTACTCCTGACCTGCTGATCCGCGTGACGGGGATCGACCCCGAGCCTGACGTGCAGCTCGATGCTCTCGTCGAACTTAGCGTTGGCGCACTCTTTGACTAACGCGACCGCTTCGGGCAGATCGTATTTTCTGGCCGGATCGACCTTTTCCAGCAGCGCTTTGAACCTTTTGCTCTTCACTGTCATATTCATACCTCCCGTGGTGCCGGCGGGGTCCGCGCTCTTCCGAGAGCCACCCCTCCCACTCGATTTATATTACGGGTAATGACGCTTGTCAGGCGGTTATCTCGACCCCCATGGATCTGGCGGTGCCCTCGACCATCCTCATAGCGGCCTCGATGCCGCCGGCGTTCAAGTCCGCCATTTTGAGGGCGGCTATTTCCTGCACCTGCTTGCGGGTGACCTTGCCTATGAAACTCTTGTTCGGAACGCCGGAACCCTTCTCCTTGCCTATCGCCTTTTTGAGCAGAACGCTCGCCGGCGGCGTCTTCATTATGAAAGAGAAACTGCGGTCGGCGTAAACCGTTATCACAACTGGGATTATCATTCCAGTCTGATCGGCTGTCCTGGCGTTGAACTGCTTCACGAACTCCATTATGTTGATGCCGCGCTGACCCAGCGCCGGTCCTACCGGCGGAGCCGGCGTAGCCTTGCCCGCGGGGAGCTGAAGCTTCAGTTCCCCAATTACCTTCTTTGCCATATGGTAAAAATACCTCCTTAGGTTTTAAAGACGCTTGCCGGAGAAACCGCGCGCTCTAGCCCGTGCGGACGAAATCCGCGGTGCGTCTTGTCAATGTAAAAACCGCTTCCGGCAGGTCGCGCCGGCTGCGGATATCAGTCGAATGTCATACTTTTTCGAGATCGGAGTGATCCGCCTCGGTGAGCTGCTCGATACCCCCGATGAAGGTTATGCTGAAGGTCACTTTACCCTTGTCGGGATTGACCTCGATCACGGGACCGACGCTTCCCGCGAGAGGACCGCTCTTGACTCTTACCGTATCCCCCGGCTTGAAGGGAATTTCGATTTTCAGCTTCGCCTGATCTTTGGTGATCTTAGCCATGATCTCAGTGACTTCTTTGGGGGAAAGAGGTATCGGATGGTTGCCGGTGCCCACAAACCCGGTAACTCCCGGCGTGTGGCGCACCACATACCAAGACTGTTCCACAAGTTTCATCTCGACTAAGACATAACTCGGAAAGACCTTGCGCCTGACCCGCTTGACCTTGCCTTCTTTTGTGTAAACTCTCTCTTCCACCGGCACGAGGACCCTGAATATCTTATCCTCCATGCCCATAGTGGCGATGCGCTGCTCCAGATTCGCCCTGACCTTGTTCTCGTAGCCGGAGTAAGTTTGAACCACATACCAGCGTCGTTCCTGATTTTCGTTGAAATCCGCCATAATCTGCCTTGTCTGTAACCCGGACGTATCCGCGGCTCAGCCGGAAATAGCGGCGAGCCCGCGGAGAAGCGCCGTAAGAGCGAAATCAACCAGACCGAGATATACCCCCATGACGACAGTCAGGGCAACCACCACCAACGTTGAATACCACACCTGTTTTTTGGTGGGCCACGAAACCTTTTTGAGCTCGGCTTTGGATTCCCTGATAAAATCCTGCATTCTTACATTAAAGTCGAGGACCGTTTTCATACCCCGACCTCCTCATCATAATAATCACGTCAAAAAATGGCAGGCCCGGAAGGATTTGAACCCTCAACCCCCGCATTTGGAGTGCGGTGCTCTACCAGTTAGGAGCTACGGACCTGCGAGCAAAGGGTATTCTACACTACTTCGTCTCTTTGTGCAAGGTATGCTTATTGCACCACCTGCAGTGTTTCAGCTTTTCGAGCTTTTTCTGCGCCTTCTTCTTGTTGACGTGCGTCACATAATTGCGACGCTTGCACTCGGTGCACTGAAGACCAACTATGTCTGCCATTCTCACATCACTCCATTATCTCGGTGACGACGCCGGCGCCCACCGTGCGTCCGCCCTCGCGGACCGCGAAACGAAGTCCGGGCTCCATCGCTATCGGCGATATCAGCTTGACCTCGAACGTGCTGTTGTC
>JAISWP010000138.1 GCA_031271065.1 Synergistaceae bacterium | reverse complement strand
GAACGCGCGCCTGCCAGTATCCTCCCGAGGGAATTATTTGATGAACTTGTCGATCGCGGACTTGAGGTCCTCGATGCGTTCCGGGTCGTCGTTTTTTACCGCGTCCACGATGCACCGCTCCAGGTGATGCCTCATCAGCGCCTTGCCGGCGCTGGTCACGGCGGAGCGCACGGCCGCCAGCTGGATCAGCACCTCGCTGCAGTCCCTGTCCTCCTCCACCATCCTCTTTACCGATTCCAGATGCCCCGACACCCGAGACAGACGGTTCAATATGGCTTTCCGCTCCGATTCCGAATGTACGTGACGATGGCCGTGCTCTCCCTGATACATCGTTTATCTCCCCGCGCGCAGATATATTCGTTACCTATCGTAACTACCGGCGGACGGCTTGTCAAATCGCGATCGGATCGGCCCGTAAAATTTACACTGTTTATATTTTTAGTATTACAATATATCTGGAACTTTTATTTTTTATTCCGGGGAGGCCCGAATTTTACATGGATAAGATCGATACGATAGCCCTCGCGGGTTTGGGCGCTGTGGGAAGCGCTTACCTCGCACGCATTTCGGAGAACGTCCCGATGGACCGCATACGGGTCGTCTCGTCCGGAGAGCGGGCGGAGCGTTACAGAAAAAACGGGGTGTCGGTCAACGGAAGGCGTTATTTTTTCCCCGTAACCGAGCCGGAGAATGGGAGTCCCGCCGACCTCGTCATATACGCCGTCAAGCAGCATCACCTGCCGCAGGCCATCTCCGACTCCCGCCGCTTTGTGGGCCCGGATACCGTGATACTGCCCCTTTTGAACGGCATAAGGAGCGAGGCCGACCTGGGCGCCGCGTTCGGGGCCAAGAAAGTGCTCTATGCTCTTGTGATGGGACTCGACGCCGTGAGGGAGGGCGATAATACCTCGAGCGCGTGTCTGGGAACGATACAGTTCGGGGAGGCGGTCAGCGAAGAGGGCCGCTGGTCCCGTAAGGTGAGGCTGGTGAAGGAATTTTTAGACTCCGCCGGGGTGCCCTGCGAGGTCATGCCGGACATGAAACGGGCCCTCTGGAAGAAGTTCATGATCAACGTGGGGGTAAACCAGGTCACAGCCGTACTCCGCTCCGCCTACGGGGCGATACAGCGCCCGGGGGAGGCGAGGGCTCTCGTGCGGTCCGCGATGGAGGAGGCCGCGGCTGCCGCCGCCCGGGAGGGAATTTCCCTCTCGGCGCATGACGTCGGCGACGGGCTGTCCCTCATAGACAGACTGCCGCCGGGGGGCATGACCTCCATGGCCCAGGACGTGGAAGCGCGCCGAAAGACCGAGGTGGAGATATTCGGGGAAACGGTGGTCGAACTGGGGGAAAAACATGGGATCCCGGTCCCGGTAAACGCAATGCTGAGCCGCGTCATCAGGGCTATGGAGGAATCGTATACAACAGCGAGGTGAATGGGTTATAATAACGAAGCGTTAAATATAGTCATACCGGCGTCGGGACAGGGAATCCGGAATAAACGGAGCGGCCCCGCCACTGTACCCCCGGACGAAACCGCAGGTTTGCCACGCTGGCCCAAGCCAGGGGAAGGCGCGGTCCAGGATGAAGGGGAGCCAGGAAACCTCGATCGGCGTCACGTAGTGCGGTGTTTATGTCCGCGCGGGCGGACGGGGCCGTCGTGGTCAAGGGTCGATGTGATTCCGCCATGAAGCGTCTCGTTGAAGAGATTCAATGGGGCGCATTTTTTCGCCGAAAGGGGGATGCCGGATGAGCGAGGCTGGCGGATGTTATGAACGGGGACCCTTGAATATTGAGGAGCGAAGTTTCGATATCATCAGGGAGACGCTCAGGTGCTACGCCCTGGATGAATCCCTGGTCGACGTGGCGGTGCGGGTGGTGCACGCGGGCGCGGATTTTTCGCTCGCCAGCCTGATCGAAGCCAGAAACGACGCTGTCGCGTCAGCACGAGGCGCGCTGTCCCGCGGGGGCGTAATCTTCTGCGACGTGGAGATGCTCAGGTCCGGCATCTCCCGCAGGGAGTGCGAACGCCTGAACCTTAAACCTGTATCCTACATCCACGACGAGGATGTCCGCTGCGTCTCGGAACGCGAAGGCATCACCAGGGCTATGGCGTCCGTGGACAAGGCGGTCGGCGAGGGAGTGAGAATATTCGCCTTCGGAAACGCCCCGACAGCCCTCTTTCGGCTGCTCGAGCGTGTTGAAGAAGGCGCTCCGGCCGACTTTGTAGTGGGGATGCCGGTGGGATTTGTCGGCGCCGCGGACAGCAAGGCCCGCCTGGCCGAAAGCGGCGTCCCGTCGATACTGATACGGGGGCCCCGAGGCGGTTCGGGGCTTGCGGCGGCGTGCGTAAACGCTCTCCTGCGGATGGTATGAATCGTGGATCCTGCGATTCTGACGTTCGAAGGAGGAATTTCTGTTGGAGCTGAAAAAAAACATTCTCGTCCTGCTGCTGATATTTACGGCGGCGCTGATGGCGTGTTCCGCCGCTGACGCTTTCCCGCAGGACGAGCCCCTCACGGGCGAAAAGCGGGCGATACTGGTGGTGTCCTTCGGGAGTTCCGTTCCCGAGGGCGAGGCGGCGATAACCGCGGTCACCGACGCGGTCAAAGCGGCGAACCCTGGCGTGGAGGTGCGCAATGCCTATACGTCCCGCATCATAATGCGCAAACTCGCAAAAGAAGAGGGCAGGATCATCGACGAGCCGGCCATCGCGCTTGCGAAACTGGCGTACGAGGGTTTCACCGATGTGGCTGTGCTATCGACCCACATAATACCCGGCGAGGAGTACGACGACCTCAAGGCTGTAACGGACGGATTCAGGTTCATGAGCGAGAGCGCGCCCA
Organism: Synergistaceae bacterium; assembly: GCA_031271065.1. Lineage (GTDB taxonomy): Bacteria > Synergistota > Synergistia > Synergistales > Synergistaceae > JAIRKI01. Next base: position 18,983 of record JAISWP010000138.1, on the reverse strand, counting down.
AGGCCGGCTTCAGGAGCATAGCCCTATCCGAGCCTCTGCTGGCCGGCGGGAAGGACATCGAACGCCTGGCTGACGCGCTCGTCGCCACATACGAGGACGAGATCAAAAAGGGCGCCGTCATAATGGTGGGGCACGGGACTCATCACTTCGCCGATTCCGCGTACAGCTCGCTTCAGATAGCCCTGTGGCGCCGCAGCCCCAATTTCTTCATCGGGACGATTGAGGGAATCCCATCGTACGACGACATTCTGCCCCGAATCAAGGCGGCCAGGCCGCGGTCCGTGACCATAGGCCCGCTGATGCTGGTTGCCGGCGATCACGCCCAGAACGACATCGCCGGAGACGAGGAGGATTCCTGGAAGTCAATGCTCGCGGCGGAAAGCCTCAAGGTTTCCCCGGTGCTTACGGGTCTCGGCCAGAATAAATTTGTGCAAAACCTGATCATCGATAAGCTGAGAGAGGCCCAGAGCCGCTTAGCCCGGTAAAAGAGCTGGTGGAGGCGATGTCTGCGATCGTCCTCCACCTTTCTTCAAGAATTTTAGAAAAGAGTTATCAACAATATGTACTAGCGGAAATTGCTTAGTATGAGAGGTATTTTCCACAAAGTTGTCCACTAAATGGGCATAACTTCGGGGGTTTTCGTTGAATTTATCGGTGATATTTAAAAATTCAGCAGATCGGCTGATAAAATTATTTGGGATTATACTGTGTTCGATGGTCCCGTTGATAACTTCGGGCTATCCATGTTTCGCCGGCGAAGCGATAAGGTTCGCGGACGACACGGGAGACGAGGTGGTTTTAAGCGCTCCGGCCCGCAGGATAGTCTCTCTTTACGCCGGCCATACCGAGAACCTGGAAGCGATCGGGGCCGGGGATTTTATCGCGGCCGTGGGCAGAGACTCGGGAAGCGGCCTGCCGGCATTGGGCGCGCGTCCCGGGATAGAGCGGATCATTGCCCTGTCTCCGGACCTGGTCCTCACCCGTCCCATGATGGTGCGCGCGGACGGGGCGCTCTATGATTCGCTCAAGTCGTTCGGGATCGCTGTCGCGGCGATCGACCCTCCCGCGTGGGAAGAATTTCCCGGCTACATCGGCAGGCTGTCGGCGATCGTCGGGTTAGGGGACGAACCGGAGGCAGGGGCGGCCCGCGCCATGCGGGAGGCGGCGAGGATCGTGCCGGACGACGCTCCGGGGGCGCTTCTGGAGACGAACGGACGGATCATGGCCACCTGCACCCCCGATTCCTGGGCCGCTCATATGCTGGCGGCGGCAGGTTTCAGGAACGCGGCCGCGGGCGCTCTGCCCGCCGCGCCCGGAAGCGTGATAGGAGTGTTCGGGGCCGAGCGGACCATCGCGTCGGACGAAAGAATAGACGTTATACTGTTACAGCAGGGTACGATGAACACAGTGACTGCGGCGGATTTTATGAAGGACGGGAGATTTTCGCGCATGAGAGCCGTGCGAAACGGCATGGTCTTCGACGTATCGGAGGAGGATGTGTCCAGGCCGTCTTTGCGGCGTCTTTGGAACGGAGCTCTGATTTCGATACGGGAGCGCGCTGAGGCCGGGGGGGAGTCACGATGGACAACAGCGGAGTCGGGATGACGAGCGGTTTCACGACCGGGAGCGCGGCCGCGGCGGCCGCGGCCGCGGCGGTCCGTTTCCTCTTCGGCAAAAGCTGCGGCACTGTGGCTTTGAGTTTGCCGGGCGGCAGGGAGATAGTCGTCCCGATAACGGGATGCCGCAGGATAGAGAACGGGGCTGAGGGCTGGGTCACAAAGGATGCGGGCGACGATCCGGACGTGACGCACGGAGCGGTGATAGCGGCGGAGGTGAAGCTCTCCGAGGAGAGCGGCATCACCATACTGGGCGGCAGCGGCGTCGGAGTTGTGACGAAGCCGGGGCTTCTGGTCCCTCCAGGCAAGGCCGCGATAAATCCCGGACCGATGGCCCTCATCCGAAAGTCCCTCGGGCTCGAGCTTCCGCAGGGCATGGGCGCCATGGTGACCATATCGATTCCCGGAGGAGATGAGCTGGCGAAACGCACCTACAATCCGCGCCTGGGGATAATAGGCGGGCTCTCCATACTGGGGACGACCGGCATAGTCTCGCCCATGAGCTCCGACGCCATAGTCGGCACGATAAAGACCGAGCTGTCGGTCCTGAAGGCGGCCGGGGCCAGTATGGCGTGCCTGGCGCCGGGCAACTACGGACGCAGGATGGCCATGCTGATCGGTATACCGGACAGCATGATAGTCAACATAAGCAACTTCGTAGGGGAAGCCCTCGCCATGGTGGGCAGCCTGGGCTTCGAGAAACTGATACTGATAGGCCAGGTGGGAAAGTTCGCAAAACTCGCCGCCGGGTCCCTGGACACACACAGCGCGAAAAGCGACGGCAGGCTGGAGGCCATAGCCGCTTATTCGGCCCTTCACGGCGCCTGCAGCGAGGACGTCCGGGAAATACTGGACAGTTCCATGGCGGACGAGATGGCGGCCAGGATAGCGCGCACCAAGTGGGGCGCGGCGGCCCTGAAGGAACTCGTCGGCAGAATAGTCAAGACCGCGCTGTCGGGAGCCGCGGGAATTTCCGAATGCGCCTGCCTCACGTTCTCGCTCCCGGACAGGGAGCTGGCGCGCACCGGCAATCTGGACGCGCTCATCGAGGAAATAAAAGAAAACGCGGAGTCGCTGCAATGATAACGATAGTGGGCGCGGGGCCGGGGCCGCGGGAATATCTGACTCCGGAGGCCGCCCGCGCGATCGGGGCGTCCCGGGTCATAGTCGGAGGCGCGAGGGTGCTGGACGCGGCGGAACTCCCCGCAGGCGCCCTCCGGGTGGACCTCCCGGCGTCCGGGATGGCCGACGCGGTCGTGGGCGTGCTTGAGGAAAAATCCGAGGGCGGGGACGTCACGCTGCTCGTGAGCGGGGACCCCGGATTTTACAGTCTGGCGAAGCGGGTGATCGAACGCTTCGGCAGGGATGCGGTTCGCGTGGTGCCAGGAATATCGTCCATACAGATAATGGCTGCGCGGATCTGCCGCTCCTGGGCCGGCGCTGAGGCCGTCACGCTGCACGCCCGAAACGGGCCGGCCCTCGGTGAACTCGCCGGGCGTCTGCGGGCGTCGTCCGCGCTGGTGCTTCTCTTCGGATATTCCGCAGAAGTGAAAAAACGTCTGGACTGGCTGTCGTCGGACGAATATCTGGGGAGCGCCTGGGCAGCTCTGGGCTGGGATCTGGGGCTGCCTGAGGAGCGTATATTCGAGGCCCGCCGTCTGAAGGAACTGCGGTGCGGCTCCTGCGAGGGAAGACTGTCCATGCTTTGGCTTGAAAAAAATACGGCTGTATAGGGGGGAGCCGCCATGCCAGGTGACGACGCGCCGGCGCCCGTCAGGGGAGTGATGCCGGACGGGTGGTTCGAGAGGGCGGAGGGCGTTCCGATGACTAAGGAAACAGTCAGGGCGCTGCTCTTGTCCGTATTGTCGCCTTTGGCCGGCGCGAGAGTTTTGGAGATCGGAAGCGGGAGCGGCGCCGTTACTGTGGAACTGGCCCGGGCGGCAGGCCCGGGCGGACGGATCACCAGCCTGGAGGTATCCGGTGAAGCATTTGACCTCGCCGCCAGGAACATAGGCCGCGCCGGGCTTTCGGACAGGGTCGCCCTCATCAGGGGAAAAGCGCCCGAGGATATACCGGACGGAACGTTCGGCGCCGCGTTCATAGGCGGCCACGGCAGACGCCTGGAGGAGATAATGGAGGCCTGCGCCGGCAGATTGGGGCCGGAGGGCAGGCTCGCGGTCACATCCGTCACCCCCCGGACCACGTGGGGGGCGCTGGAGTGTATGGAAAGCCTCGGGCTGGCCGCGGGCTTCTGGAGGGTCCACTCGTCCTGGGGCGTAAAGGCCGGTTCGGAGTGGATGGTGCGCGGCGGCAGTCCCGTCGACATAATTTGGGGGGACAGGCGAAATGGCTGATTCTCTTGTGTATATAGCGGGCGCCGGTCCCGGAGACCCGGAACTTCTGACCTTGAAAACCCGCCGCCTGCTGGAGACCGCCGATCTGGTGGTCTATGCCGGCAGCCTGGTAAATCCGGAAATTCTCTCCTTCTGCCGGGAGGACTGCGAAAAGCTAAGCTCCATCGACATGACCCTGGAGGAACAGACGGACGTCATGATGAAGGCCGCCCGCGCCGGGCGCGCGGTGGTGCGCCTGCATACCGGCGACCCTTCCCTCTACGGGGCCGTTTCGGAGCAGGTGAGGATACTGACCGAAAACGGAGTGAAATGCGAGATCGTCCCGGGGGTATCCAGTTTTCAGGGGGCCGCGGCCAGGTTCGGCATAGAGTACACCATCCCCGGAGGGACCCAAACCCTCATCTGCACCCGTGCCGGAGGCCGCACGCCGGTCCCGGACGCGGAGGACATAGAGCTTCTGGCGTCCCACAGGGCGTCGATGGTGATTTTTCTCTCCTCCGGCATGGCCGGAGAAGTGGCGGAAAAGTGCATGTCCTCGGGAATGCCCGGCGGCACGCCTGCCGCCTGGATATACAGGGCGACATGGGAGGACGAGCGTATGCACGTCACGACTCTGGAACATCTGGCCAGTTCCATGGAGGAGGCGGGTATCCGCAATCACGCGCTCATCGTCGTGGGGGAATGTCTGAGACGCGACCGGTCGGCCCGCAGTTTCCTCTACGGCGGTTATCAGGAGGAAAGGCCATGATCCGCTTTCACACCGAAAAAGATATATACGTTCTTCATTTTGCGGGAGGAAATGAGGTCGCGGACGAATTGTGCGCCTCTTTGGAGGCGGTCAGTGTCCCGATCCCGCCGGGAGGGACGAAAGAGGCGTTCAAAACCAGATGGAGTTCTGCCGGGGCTTTCGTATTCATCGGGTCTCTCGCTATAGCCGTGCGCTCCTCGGCCGGTCTTCTGAAGGACAAGTCTACGGACCCGGCGATAGTCGTCGTGAGCGAGGACGGAGGTGTCTCGCTGCCGGTGGTGTCCGGCCATATCGGGCTTGCGGCGGATTTGGCCAGGGAGTGCGCTCAGATACTGGCGCACAGGGGGGCGCTTTATGTTCCCACCACTTCCAGCGACAGGGCCGGTTTCATCGCGCCGGACCTGTGGGCCTCCAGGAGGAGCTGCAGCATACTTCTCAAAGCCCGTCTCACCTCCGTCATAGCGAAGTTCAAGGAGACAGGGCGAATAACGGCCTGGGCGGACCCCCTGCTGAAGGAGTACGGAGTGGACCTGCCCCTGCCCTACGGCTATGAGCTCTCCGATTCCCAGAGCGAGGCCGATATAATCGTTTCTCCCCGCGCCATACAGAAACTCTCCGGCGCGAAACCGCAGATAGTGCCCCGCGTCATAACGGCCGGCATAGGGTGCCGCAAAGGAACCGGCGAGGAGACCATCGAGCGGGTGCTGAAAAGCGCCCTGTCGAAAAACAGGTTCGGACCGTTTCTGGTCGAAGCGGTGGCTGAATTGAGAACCGTGGAGGCGAAACGGGACGAGGAGGGGATACTGCGCATGGCCGAAGCCTTCGGCCTGCCCCTTGTTGTGGTGCCTGACACCGAGATACTCTCCATGCCGGGGGAATTTTCCCAGTCTGCCGCCAGCCGTCATATAGGACTTCCCGGAGCGGCGGAGCCTGCCGCCGCCAGCGCGGGAGAATTGCTTGACTCGCGGGTCGCTGAGTCTGGGGTCACAATAGCGATCTCCATATCGAAACGGCTCGAGGACGGGGACCTGGCGATAATAGGCGCCGGTCCGGGGAACGCGGGGTTCGTCACTCTGGACGCCCGTTCGGCGATAGACGCCAGCGAAGTGCTGATAGGCTACAGGCTTTACGTGGACCTGCTTCCGGACGCCTGGAAGCGGGGCAAGATAGTGGAAAGCTACGGAATGGGAGAGGAAGAGGAGAGGGTCGCCCGGGCGTTTTCCTACGTGGAGTCGGGCTACAGGGTGGCTCTGGTCTCCGGCGGGGACGCGTCGCTTTTCGGCATAGCCTCGCTCTGCCTCTCGACGATGCCTGAAGGGATGAGCGGGCGCCTGCGGATAATTCCGGGCGTAACCGCCGTCCAGGCAGCGGGCGCCGCGGTGGGGGCGCCGTATTCGAACGGGCTGGTCTTAGTGTCCCTGTCCGATTATCTCCAGCCCTGGCCCGATGTGGTCCGGGCGATGGAAGGGGCTCTGGAAAGCGGCCTCACGGTCGCCATATACAACCCGGTGACGCGGGGACTGGATGAAAAACTCGCGGAGGTCCGCCGAATATTCGCCGGCCGCCGCCTTTTGCTGATAAAGGACGCGGGAAGGGGCGGGGAAAGCGTGAGAGAGACTCCCATGTCCGAACTTTCGCCGGCCGGCGTCGATATGAGGACGCTGATGCTCATACTCTCCCCCAAGGTCGACGAAAGGGAGGTTTCGGGCGGCAAACTGTGGGTGGAGGCCCGCGGTTATTCTTCGGAGATATCGGGCGCGTCCCCGGCCGGCCTGGGGCAGTTTTTGGTGCTGGGAGGCGCGACGGAGGGGAAAGAAGCGGCGGAGGCTTTGATCCGGCATGGTTTTTCCGTCACGGTATCCGTCACCAGAGAGGCGGGGGTTCTCACGGCGCCGGAGGGGGCCTCGGTGATAGTCGGGTCCAAAAACTCGGAGGACTGGAGCGCGCTCTTGAGCTCCCCCGCGGCCTCGAATCTCATGGGAGTGGTGGACGCCACCCACCCCTTTGCGGACGCGGCCTCCAGGGAGATATCGAAAGCCTGTTCGTATGTCGGAATGCCCCTGTGCCGTTTCATGAGGCCGGGAGAGATACCTGACGGGGCGCTGAGCTCGCCCTCCCTGGAAGAAGCGGTTGCCCGCGCCGTGGACCTCACAAGCGGCAATGACGTGATATTTCTCGCCATAGGCTCGAACGATCTGGGATCGGCGGTTCCGCCCCTCCGGGAGGCGGGAAGGGGAATACTGGTCCGGATGCTGCCGGCGGCGGAGAGCATACGGAAAGCCGAGCGCGCCGGGGTCGGCCCCAGGGAGATAATAGCTGTCTGGGGAGCGGGCGGAGCGGAGTTCAACGAGGCTTTATGCAGGGAAAGGAACGTCCGGGCCATCGTGAGCAGAGAGTCCGGGGTTCCCGGAGGGGTGGCGGGAAAGTACGAGGCCGCCCTGAGACTGGAGATACCGCTGATTCTCGTGTCCCGCCCCGAGGAAGCCCCGAACGCGTCCCCGGTAGAGAGCGCGGACGAACTTCTCACCTGGAGCGCGTGCCTGTCCGTCGGTGACGGGACAAAACAGGCGAATAGATGAAGATGCGGAGTGGTGGGGTTTGATCTTATACGGAGTGGGAGTGGGACCCGGCGATCCGGATATGGTGACTATGGGGGCTTTCCGCGCTCTGGAAGAGGCAGATGTCATCCTCGTACCGGTGTCGTCGGAGGATGGAAAGAGTGTGGCGGGGGATATATATTCGCGCCTCGGAGGCAGGAAAGAAACGCATCCGTTATGGTTTCCCATGACCGGGAACGCCGTGAAGCGGGATGCTGAGATACTGCGGCAGATAAGCGGATACGAGCGGCTCTGGAGGAACGCGCGCAGCGTCGCGCTGCCGGTGATCGGAGACTCGGCCCTCTACGCCACCGCGGCGTACCTTTATTTTGTGTGGCGAGGAGTGTCGCCCGGCCTGGAATTAAAACTGCTGCCTGGCATATCGGCCCATTCTCTGGCGAGCTGCGCGGCGGGCGAGTTCATGGCTCTGGGCGGCGAGAGGCTGGCGATTCTGCCCGGTTCGGCGGAGGCCTCGAAGCTCGGCGAGACGATGAGAGCGTCTGACTGCGTGGCGCTGTATAAGCCGTCGGCCCTCGGGCTCGCCCTTCCGGGACTGGTCGAAGCGACAGGTCCCTGGGGAAAGGCGGTGCGAGTGCACAGGGCGGGTCTGCCGGGACAGTATTCCGTCAGCGGCAGGGACGCATCCGAACCGACGGAGGACTATCTATCGGTCCTGCTCCTGTGGAGGAACAGGTAAGCGGTGGAGATAGTATCTCCCTCGTCCGGGCATTTCTGGGCGGCGCTCCTGAGGGCGGAGGTTATCCTCACGCTCAACATCGCCGCCGGGCTCGTGATAGGGGAGCTGATACTGGGCCTCGGGGTGGTCGAAAGGCTCTTTGCCCCGCTGGTTCCCTTTCTGGGACGCATAGGCATACACGAAAAGATAGCGGCCGCGATGTTCCTCTCCCTGGGCTCATCCCGCTCGGCGGCGGCGCTGATATCGGGGGCGTATTCGTCCGGAGAGATAACGAGGGAGGAGGCCACGATGGGAACCCTCTCGCTGGCTTTTCCCGGCTATCTGCGAAGATGGGTCGGGACCGCGGCTATGGCTTCCGGCATCGCGGGCCTGGCGGGCTTCCTGTTCGCCGCGGTTTTAGTGCTTCGCAGCGCGTGCCGGTTCGTGTGGGTCGTGGCTATCCTCGTCCGTCACGGCAAAAGGAACATTTCCTCAGTGAGGAATACCTCCCCATCCCGCCCCGATTGGAAGGGGAGGGGAAAAAGACTTGCGCGGACGCTGGCGAAGTCCCTGCCCTGGGCGTGGGCTTTCTTTGCCCTCACCTACGCGCTGGTGCCGGCGGCGGACAGATTTTTCACCGAACATGTCGCCAGGTGGGGGTTCTATTCGCTGATACCGCCGGAGGGCTGGGCCGTGGCGGTCAGTTCCCTCGCCCACGTTACGGCAGCTCTTTCCTCCGCGTCCGGGGCGCTGGCTTCCGGAGCTCTGGGGGTCGGGCAGGCGGTGCTGGCGCTTCTCGTGGGAAACATGGCGTCTTCGATAACCAGGACGATGAGGCAGAACGTAGGTTTCTGGGTAGGGGTATTTCCCAAAGATCTTGTACCGGGGCTTTTGAGGTGGCATCTGGCGACGACCCTTACGCTGGAAGCGGTCTCGATTCTGGCTGTGTGGTGCGCGGCAGGGGTGAGCGTGTTTGGGTAAGGTCTGCGTTGTAACGATGGATCATAATTCATCCACGGTGAGGGAGAGGACGGATTTTTCCTCACTGGGGGATTGTCTGCCGGACCTCAAGTCGGAGGGGCTGGTGGAGGAATATCTGAAGCTGGATACCTGCAACAGGCTGGAGCTGTATCTCGTACTGCCCGATTCAGGCGACGATAGAAAGGCGGTCGGGCCGCTCTGCGTGCCCGGGACGAAGGTCATCTGCGGCTACGAGGCGGTGAGGCATCTTCTTCGCGTGCTGCTGGGCCTGGAGAGCATGGCCAGGGGCGAGTCCCACATCGTGTCCCAGGTCAGGGAGGCGTACAAATCGTCACATGGGTGCGGGAAGGTCCTGCACAAACTCTTTCAGCGCGCCCTGGGGATGTCGGCCTCGCTGCGCGCCCGCTGCCATCCCGGCAGAGAACCCTCCATACCGTATATAGCCGCAAGCCATTTCGTGAAAAATTTCAAAAAGGAGGGGCAGCCCAGGGTCATGGTGGCGGGTCTCGGCGTCATCGGGACCGAGACGGCCCGCGTCCTCCAGCTCATGGGCTGCGATGTCCGGGCCGCCAACCGGAGCCTGCGGGAACCGGACAAAAAACTGGCGCCGATCTCCGTGGAGCCCTGGGACTCCTGGAAGGAGGCCGCGAAAAACTGCGACGCCGTTTTCCTGTGCACGTCCTCTGACGTTCCGGTGCTCTCCTCCGACGAGGAGGACTCCATGCCCGACGTATCGGTGTTCGACCTCGGCGTCCCTCATCAGAGCGAGCCGAGAGGTTTCGGCGTCCGCATAACCCTGGACGAGATGAAAGACATAGCCTCCGCCATGACCGGCGAATACAGCAGTCTCCTGGCGGAACTGGAGGACGAGGCGGATAATGCGTCGAGCGCGCTTCTGTCCGAGATATCCATTCTGACGGACGACACATGGAAACGCCTGGCGCTGACCCGCGCGAACGAGCTGATAAAAGACAGGGCCGCCGCGTGCTCCGGCAGGATAGGCGCCGGCGCGGAGGACCTGGAGGCCTTCGCCTCCTCCGTGATAAAGGCTTTTCTCCATCCTCTCGCGTCGGCCCATACCGCTCACAGTTACCGGGCGTGGAGAATTCTGTCCGGGGAACCGGAGGACTACGGGCAGAAGTGAGCGGGGGCTTCGGAACGCCAGGCCCTTACAGGCTAATCGTATCTTTGAATCTGGACAGGCACGCCATTCTGGTGGTGGGCGGCGGAGCGGTGGCGGAGCGAAAGGTCCGCACCCTTCTGGGATGCGGTGCCCGCGTGAGGCTCGTCTCGCCCGACGCCACGCATACCTTGGGGGCGCTGGCCTCGGAAGGAGAGATAATCTGGGAAATGCGGAGCGCGGAAAAACCAGACTTCGAATCTCACGCGTTCGCGGTGATAACCACGCCCAAGGAGACATCGGACGAGGTCATATCAATGGCGCGGGATGCGGGATGCGCGCTGGACGTCTGTTCCGACGGAGCGTGCGGCGACTTTGCCCTGTGCGCCCAGTTCGAATCGGACGGCGCTTTCGTGGGGGTGTCCAGCGGAGGGAATTCCCCGGCCCGCGCCGCGTCGGTAAAGAGGATGATAATGGACCGGATGCCCCGGAAGAGTGTCGTGGTCCTCACAAGGAACAGCCCTCTGGCTATGGCCCAGACGGAGATGTGGATAGAGGCCCTGCGGCGCGCGGGGGTCGGGGCGGTCATAAGGACGGTGTCCAGCCACGGGGACAGGGACAGGACCAGCGACCTCTCGGCGTTCGGGTTCGGCGCGTTCGTGAAGGCCCTCGAGGACGAACTTCTGGAAGGGCGCGGCGGTATGGCGGTCCACAGCATGAAGGACATGCCGGCGGTTCTGCCGGAGGAGACGGAGATCGCGGTGCTGGAGAGGGGACCGGTTTCCGACGTCCTCGTAGCGCGGAATGGCCGCAAGTTCGGCGCGCTCCCGTCCGGAGCGAGGGTGGGGACCTCCAGCGTGAGGCGAAGGGCCCAGGTTAAAGCCGCCCGCCCGGACCTGGAATGTGTTTCGTGCAGGGGCAACGTGGGCACCAGACTCGAAAAACTCGAGAGAGGGGAGATAGACGCCCTGATTTTGGCTGAAGCCGGGCTAGAGCGGCTGAAACTGAACGGCGTTCCATTCGAGCGGCTCCCGTTCGTCACTGCCGCCTGTCAGGGCGCTGTGGCGGCTGAAACCCGCGCCGGCTCCCCGCTGGCGGGGACGCTCAGATCGCTGAACCACCTTCCCACATGGTACGAGGTGACGGCGGAACGGGCTTTCCTGTCCCGCATAGGGCTGGGATGCGTGTGTCCGATGGGGGTGAACGCCAGGATCGAGTCCGGCTTCCTCGAACTCAGGGCTGAGGTCTATCCTATGGAGCCCTGTTCGGGCGAACCGGAACGGGCCTCCGTCCGCGGCGCCGCCGGCTCGGAGCGCGACGCGCTCGCCCTTGCGGAAGAGCTGTGGGATATGATGCGCGGCAAACCGCTGATACGGGCCATGACAGCCGCCCGCGGGGGAGACGGGAAGTGAGCGTATATCTGGTCGGAGCGGGCTGCGGCAGGCCGGGGCTCCTCACTGTTGACGCGCGCGAATACATCTCCCTTGCCAGACACATAGTCTATGACAGGCTGATACATCCCGATATACTTCAGCTCGCCCCCGACGGGTGCGAGTTTCACCCCGTGGGAAAGCGGGAAAACCGCCACACAATGAAACAGGACGATATAAACGAACTGCTGGCCGCCCTCGGAGCGGCCGGGGAGCCTGTGGTCAGGCTCAAGGGAGGAGACCCCTTCGTATTCGGACGAGGAGGGGAGGAAGCGGAGTACCTGGAGAGCCGCGGCATACCGTGGAGGGCCGTTCCCGGCGTCACATCCGCTCTCGGGGGCTCTCTGCTCGCCGGTCTGCCCGCCACCCACAGAAGAAACTCCTCGTCGGTGACGCTGGCCGCGGGACACAGGATGTGCGGCCGGGATTCGCGCAAAGACGATTACTGGAGAGAACTTGCCTCCATATCAGGCGCCGTCGCGTTCTATATGGGGACATCCAACTTCGCCCGTGCGGCTGAAAATCTGATCGCAAACGGCAAGTCTCCCGAAACCCCGGCCTCGCTGATCCACTGGGGGGGCTGGGCGCGGGCCAGACGTATCGGCGGGACGCTCGGGGAATTCGCCCGAATGGCGGAAGAGTATGAGCTTCCCTCCCCCTCAGTCATATACATAGGAGACGCGTCGGGGATAAAACTGTCCCCCGAGACCGGTCCTCTGGCCGGGATGCAGACGGCGGTCTGCCGCCCCTATCCGGAGTGCTGGAATACCGGCAGGGCCCTGGAAAAACTTGGGGCGGACTGTTACGGTCTGCCTCTTTTATCGCCGGAGCGCATTGACCCGGATATCGACCCCGCCGGCCTGAAGCGGGCCGACTGGCTGGTGCTGACGAGCCCCAGAGGGGCGGACCGGCTCGCCGGGATACTGGGCGATACGCGAGGGATAGGGCGGGTCGCGTCTATAGGGCGCGGAACGTCGGAGGCGCTGCGGCGCGCCGGCATAATACCGGACCTGGAAGCAGAGGGAAGCAGCGCGAGCCTGGCGGAGATGCTGGGCGGCGCCGTCTCCCCGGGAGAGTCCGTGATATTTGCCAGAAATGAGCGGGGCTCGGACATTGCGGCGGACGCGGCGCGTTCGGCCGGGGCCAGCGTGAGGATAGTCCCGACCTACAGGATGATCCCCCGCGTCGTGCCCGGCTTCGAGCTGATGAAGGAGCAGTGGGAGTCCTGCGGTCTCGACGCCGTGATATTCGGCAGTTCCGAGATGGTGCGGGAATGTGCGGAAAGGGTGGAAATACCCCGGGACGCCTCTTTAGTGGCTTGGGGGGCGGAGTGCGCCGGGACGGTGCAAAGAGTTTTCGGCAGAAAACCGGTGACGATGCCGTCTCCTGACCTCGCAGGGCTGATTGCGGTATTGAATACGGGAACGGAGTGATATATATGGAAGATATTGCAAAGAGCGGGGAACTGTACGAGCGGGCGTGTCTCTGCCTGGTGGGAGGAGTAAACAGCCCGGTCAGGGCCTGGAAGTCCGTCGGAGGCACGCCTCTTTTCATGACCTGCGCCTCCGGAGCTATGCTGCGCGATGCGGAGGGAAGGACCTACAGGGATTACGTGGGGAGCTGGGGACCGATGATACTCGGCCACGCGAACCCCGACGTGGTCCGGGCCATATCGGAGGCGGCGTCCCGTTCCAGTTCCTTCGGCGCCCCCTGCGAGGCCGAGGTGGAACTGGCCGAGATAATAACAGGGAGATTCCCGTCGATAGACAGGATACGCTTCGTAAATTCCGGAACCGAAGCCGTCATGACCGCCCTGCGGCTCGCGCGGGGATATACCGGAAGGGACAGGGTGGTGAAGTTCGCGGGGTGCTATCACGGTCACAGCGACTCGATGCTGGTGTCCGCCGGCAGCGGAGCCCTCACGTCCGGGATTCCGACGTCGCCGGGTATAACGGCGTCGGCCGCATCCGACACGATCGTCCTCCCGTTCAACTCGGAGGAGGCGGTGAGACGGGTGTTCGAGGAGTGCGGCGAAAGCATAGCCGCCGTCATAACGGAACCCTGGCCGGGAAACATGGGCCTTGTGCCGCCCATGCCCGGTTTTCTCGAGTCGCTGCGGAAGCTGACTAAAGACGCGGGCGCTCTTTTGATCTTCGACGAGGTCATAACGGGATTCCGCGTGCCCGAGGGCGGGGTCCAGAACATGATGAACATCAGGCCCGATCTGACCTGCCTGGGCAAGATAATAGGCGGTGGGCTGCCAGTGGGGGCTCTGGGGGGCGACGCCAGGATCATGGACCATCTCGCCCCGACGGGCCCCGTGTATCAGGCGGGGACCCTGGCGGGGAACCCTGTCGCTATGGCGGCTGGGATCGCCACGCTGCGCAGGCTGACGCAGACCGCGTATCAGAAGCTCGACTACGCGGCCTCCTCCCTGGGGGCGGGACTCAAGCGCGCCGCCATGTCCGCCGGGATCGACGCGTCGGTATCCCGTCTCGGTTCGGCGCTGGGGCTGTTTTTCGCGTCAAGGCCGCCAACGGATCTCGCCTCCGCGCAGAGCGCGCGTACGGATCTATATCCGGCGTTTTTCCACGGTATGCTGGAGCGCGGGGACTATTTTGCCCCCAGCGCGTACGAAGCAATATTCGTATCCCTCGAACACACCAGCGACGTCATAAACGCCACGATAGAAAACGCGGCCGAAGTATTCCGCGGCATCGCCGCGCAGTAGCGAGCGGCACCGCATAGCGCTGCCGCCCTTTGGATTTTGTCAGTTCAGCCGCCACTGATTCACCGCCATCGGCACATCGGCGGCTTTCCGTTTTCCGCGTTGAATTATATGTTCCTTAACGGGCTGTCCCCATGACTTTGCGGACGGCCCGTTCTTTCTTCCTGCGAACATGCTTTACAAAAATATGCGGGAATTGTATTATTTTTTTGCGATGGCGCGGTTTTGTAATTCCGAGCCGTGAATTACGGGCGTGGTTTCTGTCATTCTGATTTCAAATCAAACCTGCATCCGCAGAGTTCATGGACGAACGGGATGGTGACCGTGAAGTATTTGAAGATCGTAAAACTTTTCATCAGAAAAAATCCGTACATAGAAGTCGGGATCCTTCTGCTGTCCGGCGCTTTAGCTGACTTCTGCGCGAGGACCTTCGTCGGCGGATGGGGCGGCGCGGGATTTGTCTGGTATAAGGACCGCAGTCTGTACTGTCTTGCGGCTGCCGCGTCGGCGCTGGCGTTTTACCTCGGGTATCTGAGTCCGATACTCGACAGGGATGCCCCGGCAGCCCCGGAGGAAGGTCAAACGCCGCACCCTGAGCCCGTTCAGGATACCGCTGATGAGGCAGAGGCCTTCGATATCGCGGAAAGAACCGAAGAGGGCGGGCATGAGACGCAAAAAGAAAGTACGCCGGAATCCCCCCCGGTCCAGGAGATACCGGAGGTAAAAATCGCGTTTCGAGCCGCCGAATTTCCCGAAGCGTTTCCGGCCAGGGAGAAAGAGCCCGCGGCCGCGCACAGAGAATCGGGACTGCCGAGAAGGCCCGAGGTCAATATAAACGAGCGTGACGAGACCGTATTCTTCGCGGACGATTTCGTCGATCTCAGCGCGGGGGATTAGAGACCATGCAGCCGGACAGCGGGATGAGAGAAGCGAGGGAATATCTCGACAGGGCTATGGCCTCCGACTCGCGGGGGATATTCGCGGACGCCCTCTCGTACTATCAGATGGCCTGCAGGATATGCGAGGCGGCTTTGTCGGACGATCCCCGGTACGGGGCCTGGGAGTCCCTTCTGTCCGGCGTGCTGATAAAGATGGGGGATCTGGAGCGCCGCGTCGGTATGCTGGGTGAGGCCGAAGAGCACTACTCCAGAGCCAAGCGCATCTGCCAGGACGCCATGGACAACTCCGGACTGGCGGACGTCCTCAGATGTTCCGGCGACCTGAACGCGAAACTCGGACGTATCAACGACGCGCAGGACTGCTATGTGCAGGCGGAGGCCCTGTACCGCGCCGAACGTAACAGCCGCGGTCTCGCCGCGGTCCTCCGGGGAATGGGCGATGTGGAAAAGAGCCTTGGACAGACGGAAGCCGCTGCCGCTCACTATCTGGAGGCGGAGGCTCTGTCCGGGGAGGCCCGCGATATATCCGGACGCGCGGGAGCGCTCCGGGGCCTTGCCGATCTCGAAAGCGAGCTCTGGCAGATAGACGCGGCCAGGTCTCATTACGCCGAGGCGGAAGCCCTGTGCAGGGAGGCCGGGGACAGGGCCGGGCTTTCGGCGGTATTCAAGGGTCTCGGCGATCTGGAAGGGCTTCTGGGTCAGATCGACAGCGCCCAGACTTATTATAAAAAGGCTGGCGAACTGTCCGCGGACGATCACGCCGGCGCCGCCCTGGCGGGAATACTGAAGGGCATGGGTGACAAAGAGCTGTACATGGGGCAGATGGAGCCGGCCATGACGCACTACGGCCAGGCGGCGGAAAAATACAGGGACGAAGGGAACCTCAGAGGGCTCGCCGGAGCCCTGATGGGGATGGGAGACGTCGATTTCAGACTGGGCCGCTTGAAACAGGCTGAGGAGCACTATTCCGAGGCGGCGGCCATCTTCCGGGCGGAGCGCGATAACGCCGGGCTCGCCGGCGCGCTGGGGAACCTCGGCGAAGCGGCCCTTAGACTCGGACGCCTTGACGAAGCCTCGTCCCGCTACGCGGAGGCGGAGTCTCTGAGCAGGGAGGCCGGCGACAACGCCGTTCTCGCCAGCGTCCTGAACAGCAGAGGCGACCTCGAGCGCAGATCCGGCAGGATGGATGAAGCCCTCGGTTACTACATAGAAGCGGAGGCCTTCTGCCGGGCCCGAGACGACAGCGCCGGACTCTCCGGGATCCTCAAAGGTCTGGGAGACGTGGAGCGGAAGCTCGGACGGGCCGGCGAGGCGCTGAAGCATTATATCGAAGCGGAGGAGCTCTGCCGCGCCGGGAACGGAGCGGGCCTCTCCGGCATCCTCAGAGGTCTGGGAGACGTGGAGCGCGTCCTTGGAATGAACGATGAAGCCGGCGTACATTACGCCGAGGCCGAGGAGCTTTGCCGCGCGTCGAGGGACAACGCCGGTCTCGCCGGAGTTCTCAGAGGCATGGGGGATATGGAGCTCCAGGCGGGGATGCTCAAAGACGCCGAGGAGCACTACGCCGAGGCCGAGACTCTTTACGGCGCGGAACAGAACAGCCGCGGTCTCGCCGCGGTTCTCAGGGGCATGGGAGACCTGGAGCTGAGACTGAGACACCCGGATACGGCGCGGGCCTATTACAGAGAGACGGAGGATATGCTTCGCGCCGACAGAAACGTGACCGCCCTGGCTTTTGTCCTGAAAAGTCTAGGCTGCGCGGAGTTCGCGATGGGACGTCTGGACGAGGCCTCTTCTCACTGCGCGGAGGCTGCGGAGCTATGCCGGGGAGAATCGATGGACCGTGTGCTGGCCGGAGTCCTGAAGGTCAGGGGCGACATAGAAAGCAGGCTCGGCAGGCTCGATGAGGCGTTCGTCCTCTACTCGGAGGCGGAAGAACTGTATCTCCGGTACGGCGGCGGACTGGGTCTGGCCGGACTCCGGAAGAGCATGGGCTGTCTTGCCGCCAGGACGGGAAAACCTGACGAGGCGGCGGTGCAATTTGACGCCGCGGAGGAGATATATCGCGCAGAACGCATGGAAATAGGGCTTGCGGGAGTCCTGAAAAGCGCGGGGGACCTGGATCGCAGGATGAAACGTTTCAGCGGCGCGAGGGCCCGCTACGGCGAAGCGGAAGCCCTGTACCGGAAAAATCGGGCCGGCGCCGGCACTGCTAACGTTCTTCGCAGCCTGGGGGATCTGGAGAACAGGTTCGATGATTTCGGGAAGGCCAGGGAACTATACGGGGAAGCGGAGAGGCTTTATCGGGAAGAAGGGGACGACCTGGGACTCGCGAACGTCCTCTGCTCCCTTGGTGATTTGGAGATCGGACAGGAGCTGTTCGACGAAGCGGCTGAACACTACGGCGCCGCCGAGGCGCTTTACAGCGCCCAGAGGGATAATCTGGGAACGGCCAACGTCCTTCTCGGCATGGGGGAACTGGAAAACCGCCTCGGACGGACAGAATCCGCAAAGAGCTGCTGGGGCCGAGCCGAGAAACTGTACCGCGGGGAACGGGACGACTCGGGCCTGGCCGTCTGCTGCGCGGAGATGGCGGTTCTTTTCTCGGGGGAGAATGACGGACACGCCGCGGGCGAGTATATGGAACGGGCTGCGCGCCACGCCGGTCTCTCCGGCTATCCCCATGCGGCCGAATATGCGATGGAGCGCAAGGCCGCCTTGGAAAGAGCCCGGTCCGAATGACTTTCCGCTCACCGGGACGAATATCCGCTCCCGCGCGGCGGGTGTCCCCGTGAGATATCCGCGCGTAAGATCTCTTTAAATGATTTGATTCCGATATGACTGACCGAAGGAGCCCGATTTCATGACCGACACGCCCCGGCCGCGCGGAACGCTTGAACTGCTGGAGGAACTGTACGCGGAGTACAACAGGCGCGAATACGTCTCTCCGGACCCTCTCGAATTTCTGTACCTGTACGACGATCCCGCGGACAGGGAGGTCGTCGGGCTGATAGCTTCGTCTCTGGCCTACGGCAGGGTCGCTTCGATACTGGCGAGCGTCCGCCGGGTCCTGGGAGTTTTGGGAGACAGTCCGGCCGGCGCCCTCGCCGGGACGGACTTTCCCACCCTGTCGGAGAGGCTGGGCGATTTCAAACACCGGTTCAACGACGGAACGGAGATGTCGAAGTTCCTCACGGGCATAGGACGCGCGATCCGGGAACATGGCAGTCTCGAGAACCTGTTCCGTCTGTACGGGGGAGGTGCGTCAGGTCCGCCCGGGAGCTTCATCCTGGGCGCTATGAACGGCTTCGCGTCGAAAATTTTGGAGTACGGAGGCCTCGGGACCTCTCAGCTTCTGCCGCTGACCTCCCGCGGGAGCGCCTGCAAACGTCTTGCGCTCTACATCCGATGGATGGCGAGGGAGGACGATGTGGACCCGGGAGGGTGGAACAGCGTCGCGCCGCGTGATATCATAGTTCCTCTGGATACGCACATGTTCAGGATAGCCAGCGGCCTGGGGTTCGTGAAGCGGCGTTCCGCGGACGGGCCGGCCGCGGCCGAAGCCACCGCGGGTTTCAGGGCTTTATGCCCGGAGGACCCGGCGAAGTATGATTTCGCCCTGACCCGTTTCGGGATCAGGACCGGGATGTCGGTGGACGAACTTCTCGAAAAATTCGGAGTGAGGGGAGGGGGCGAATGATGCCGGATATGGATGATGCCGAGGCCGGAAAGAGAGCTTCCAATAGCGGAGACGAAGGCGGGAAACCGGCTGTCAGAGACGACGGGAGATATATAAACCGGGAGCTGAGCTGGGTGCGTTTCAACAGCCGGGTG
>JAISWP010000136.1 GCA_031271065.1 Synergistaceae bacterium | reverse complement strand
ATAGAATAGGAGAGTTATCATCATGTTCAACACAAAAGCGTGGATATTTGCCGCGGGGGTGCTGGCGGGCGCCGGCGCTGTCTGTTTCGTCAAAAGCGGGGCGGGAAGGAAAACCGCTGTCGCTCTGACTCGCAAGGGACTCGAACTTCGGGAGTGCGTGGCGAAAAATCTCGAACTCGCCAGGGAGGCGGCCGACGATATAGCGGCCGAGGCGAGGCAGGCGTGCGAAAAGAGCGAGCCTTTGGATCGTACATCCTGCTGACAGACAGAGAAGAGTGAATGGAATACAGCATAGCGCACGAACTCCCGGGCCGTCTGAGGCTTCGCTGCCCGGGCGATTTTACGTCCTCTGAAGCCTGGGCGATAGGCGAGATACTGAATACACAGGAATACATAAAGAGCGCGGTTTTCTCCCCGAGAACCGGCAGTCTGCTCATTCATCACGACGGGGACCGGCGGCGCGTCCTCGAAGCGGTGCGGGTATTGGACAGGTCGTTTTATCGGGAAATTGGCGATCCGGAACCCGGGGCGGACGCAGATGACGGGTCCGACTCCTTCCCGCGGTTTTTCTTGGGCGCCGCCGTCAGGTCCATGCTGCCCCGGCCGGTTCGTTATGCCGTCAATTTTTTAAGAGCCCTTCCGCTCCTGGGCAAAGGGTTTTTCGGGTTAATCCGGAACCGCCGCCTCGACGTCTCGGTCCTGGACGCTTCGGCGGTGGGTATATCCATGCTCAGGGGAGATTTCCAGACCGCCGCCGTGATCACTACGCTCCTGGCGCTGGGCGATCTCATCGAACGGCAGACCAGGAAAAAATCAAAGGCCAGGCTCGCCGACAGCCTGGCCGTTCATGTGGACAAGCTGTGGGTGCGCCGTAACGGTTCCGAGACGCAGATACCGATGGGCGAGCTCCTGATAGGTGATATGGCCGTGGTTCGGGCCGGCAGCGTCATACCGGTGGACGGCGTCGTCGCCGAAGGGGAGGGCATGGTGAACCAGACGGTGATGACCGGCGAATCGGAAGCGGTCCGCAGGATCCCGGGGCTTTCGGTGTTCGCCGGCACGGTGGTGGAAGAAGGGGAACTCGTCGTGCGAGTCACGGCTTTCGAGAACAAAACCCGCATCTGTAAAATCGCGGAGATGATCGAGGAATCCGAGTACCTCAAGGCCGAGATACAGAACAGGGCCGAGAGGGTAGCGGACGCCATAGTGCCAGTGAGTTTTCTCCTGGCGGCCGCGGTTTACCTGTTCACACGCGACGCGGCGCGGGCTGCGGCGGCTTTAATGGCGGACTATTCCTGCGCGGTGAAGCTGACGACGCCGCTTACCGTGCTCTCGGCCATGAGAGAGGGCGCGGGACGCGGGATGCTCATCAAGGGCGGCAGGTTTCTCGAGACGCTTGCCTCCGCCAATACCGTGGTGTTCGATAAAACCGGCACCCTTACGGTGTCGACTCCGGTGGTGGCAAAAGTCGTTCCCTTCGGCGGATATGAGAGGGACGAGGCGCTGCGCACCGCCGCCTGCCTGGAGGAGCATTTCCCCCACTCCGTGGCGAGAGCCGTGGTGCGGCAGGCAGAGATAGAGGGGCTCTCCCACCGCGAGAAACACTCTACGGTCGAATACATGGTGGCTCACGGGATAGTGTCCCGCATCGGAGACGACCGCCTCCTGATAGGAAGCGCCCATTTCATCTTCGACGACGAGGGTATCGTATGTACGCCTGAACAGCGCGAGATCATCGACCGCGAATCCGGGCGGTATTCCGTGCTGTATCTCACTGTGGGAGACCGCCTTGCGGCCCTTATATGCGTAGAGGACCCTCTCCGGGACGACGCGCGCGCCACGGTGAACATGCTCCACGAAGCCGGCGTTGCGAAAGTCGTGATGCTGACCGGGGATAACGCGGGAGTCGCCGGGAACGCGGCGCGTTATCTCGGCATAGACGAATTTCACGCCGGACTGCTGCCGGAGGACAAGACCAGAATGATAAAAGAGATGAAGGCCTGCGCCGGACCGGTGGTGATGGTGGGCGACGGGATCAACGACTCTCCCGCTTTGTCCGCCGCGGACGTGGGGATAGCGATGCGCAGCGGAGCGGACATAGCCAGGGAGGTGGCGGATGTGGTGCTGACGGAAAATCGTCTGGCCGGCATAGTCGAGGCGCGCCGTCTCGGGGAGGGCATGATGAGGAAAATTCACAGGGGCTACTCGTATATCATCGGAGTGAATTCCCTGCTGCTGGTTCTCGGTGTCACCGGCGTCATCACTCCCGCGTTCTCCGCCCTCCTGCACAACCTGTCCACGCTCGTCTCCAGCGTCTACAGCCTGACTCCCGTTCTGAATGGACCCGCCTGGAGGCCGGGGACAGGCAGGCATGGTAAAGACGAAGGAGAAGGAAATTGATAGAAAGTTTCACAGAGGGCCGTGTGAGGCTGCGTTCGCCTCTCCTGTCCGATAAAACGCTGGCTTGGAGCATAAAAGACGCTTTGCTCGAAATCGACGGAGTGGCAAGAGCCGAGGTGAATTTGAGGACCGGCGGCCTGCTCTTGGAATATGACAGGGAAAAACTGCCGGCGGGCAGGCTGATCAAAACTCTGCCGGTCTTCGAAGCCATACAGCGCCTGACCGATCTCTGCCCGCAGGATCGCCCGGGGAAACTTGAAAAACTGCTGTCCGAGCTGAAAGAGACGCTTGACGGTAACTGCTGAGAAGATCAGAGATTTTTGCCCATCTCGAACGCTCTGTCCAGAAGGTCCTTTCTCTCTTTGGCCTCGTCGGGTCCGTGGAGGCCCGATGCGAGCAGTTCCCCGGCGATCTTCCACCCGATATATTCGCTTGCGAGTTCGAAGGACTTTCTGAGACCCGCGAAAGAGGACTCGTCTTTGTCGCCCGCGGTGGCTATCAGCACCGCCCTGCGCCCCTTCATTTTCACCTTTGTACTGACGGAAGAGTATGGCAGCATCCTGTCCCATAACGGCTTGATCTGAGACGACCAGGAGAAGAAATAAAGGGGCGAGGCGTACACGATCACGCTGGATTTGTCCAGGTGGGCGTATACCTCTTTCATGTCGTCGTTTATGAAGCAGTGGGTCCCGTTGGTCCAGCATCTCCTGCAGTCTATGCAGCCTCCCACTTTGAGCCCGGTTATCCTTATCGAGTGGGTCCTGTACCCCGCCTCGGCGGCGCCGGAGGCAAAAGCGCCGGCGAGAGTATCGCTGTTGCCGTTCCTGCGCGGACTGCCTAGCAATATGGTTATTTTACGGGACATGTTCTGCCTCCTCCTTGCGCACGGCGCGGATATCATCCCCGCCCGCCCGGTCCTGACCGAACGGCAGTCGATCTGCGAACCTGCAACATCATACAGACAAAAAAAATCCCTGTCCAGCTGCTCTATTGACTTTTGCGGCGCTGGATATATAGTTTCTGATATAAATTAACCCCGTGCGGTGTTCGGGAAGCCGGTCAGAGCAGTATATTCCGGCGCGGTGCCCGCCACTGTATGTCAGACGAACCGGCGTTTATCCACCGAAGGGACGGACTTGGGAAGGAGCCGGGGAGGTTGAAGACGAGCCAGGAGACCGGCCGCCGGGGCGTGCAGGCGGCGCGGAGTGTCCGCGCCTTTCCCGCGGGAGTACGGGACGTACATTGTGCGTATGTCGTAATGGGATCGTGCTTCCGGTGCACGGTTCCATTTTTTATTTGAGCCGCCGTTCCTGGCGGGATGCCGTATAACGATTCATCGGAGGTAAATGCGGGAATGATAAGAACGATATGCAAGCGTGACGGAAGGTATGCCGAGTACGACAGAGGCAAGATAGCCGGGGCGATAGCCAAGGCTTTCAGGGCGACCGGCGAGGAGTGGAACGCCCGTTCCGAGCCGGCCCCCGAGCACATAGCCCGCGTGGTGGAGGAAAGGCTGGAGGCCAGCGGGCTCATATCGCCCTCCGTGGAGCAGATACAGGACGTCGTGGAATCGGCTCTGATAGACTGCGGGTGCGTCCGGACCGCCAGGGCCTATATCCTGTACAGGGCCGAGCGCACGAGGGTGCGGGAGATGAAGGCCTCTCTGATGAAAACCTACGAGGACATAGCGTTCAAGAGCGCCATCGAGTGCGACTCCCACCGCGAAAACGCCAATATCGACTCGGATACGCCGATGGGCGCTATGCTCAAGTACGGCTCCGAAGGCGCGAAAAAGTTCTGCGAGATGTTCGTCATAGACCCCCGTTTCATGAACGCGCACAAGTCCGGCGATATCCACATCCACGATCTCGACTTCTACACGCTGACCACCACGTGCTGCCAGATAGATCTGGTGAAACTGTTCGAGGGAGGTTTCTCCACCGGGCACGGAGTGCTGCGCGAGCCTAACGACATAGCGTCCTACTCGGCTCTCGCCTGCATAGCGATACAGAGCAACCAGAACGATCAGCACGGCGGGCAGAGCATAGTCAATTTCGACTACGCAATGGCCATCGGGGTCGCCAGAACGTATGCCCGCAAATACAGGGAGTTTCTCAAAACCTCGCTCGAACTTCTGTCCGGCCGGTATACGGAGGAGGGGTTCGGGGACATCCAGAAACGCCTGACGGAAGCGGGGCAGATTCCGTCCATGAAAGACAGCGGCCATATTCCCCTCGAACGGGAGCTGCTGGTTGAAGCCGGCTTGGACGAGGGCACGGCGATACGCGCGCAGGAGTTCGCGTCGTCCCGCGCGCTCCATGCCTCCGAACGGGCGGTATATCAGGCTATGGAGGGGTTCGTTCACAATCTCAACACGATGCACTCCAGGGCCGGGGCCCAGACGCCCTTTTCGTCTGTAAACTACGGCATGGATACATCCCCCGAGGGGCGTCTTGCCGTCCGCTCGCTTCTGCTGGCCACAGAGGCCGGATTGGGCGGAGGGGAGACCCCGATATTCCCCATACAGATATTCCGCGTGAAAAGGGGAGTCAGTTTCGATCCCGGCGATCCCAACTACGACCTCTTTCAGCTGGCGTGCAGGGTATCAGCGAAGCGGCTGTTTCCCAACTTTTCCTTCATGGACGCGCCCTTTAACGCGAAATACTATATTCCGGGGCGGTCTGAAACGGAAATAGCCTACATGGGGTGCAGGACCCGCGTCATAAGCAACCCCCACGACCCGTCCCGGGAGATAAGCAACGGGCGCGGCAACCTCAGTTTCACCACGATAAACCTGCCCCGCACGGCTATAAGGTCCCGCGGGGATATCCCGGCGTTCTTTTCAGCCCTCGAGGAACGGGTGGAACTGGTGATAAAGCAGCTTATGGAACGTTTCAGGATACAGTGCGGACGAAAAGTGAAAAACTATCCTTTCCTGATGGGGCAGGGAATATGGCTTGACAGCGAGAAACTGGGCTGGAACGACGAAGTGGCTCCGGTTTTGAGACACGGCACGCTGTCGGTGGGCTTCATCGGGCTCGCCGAGACCCTCAAGTCGCTCACCGGGCGCCACCACGGGGAAAGCGAGGATTCGCAGGCGCTGGGGCTCGATATAGTGCGTTTCATGCGTGAGCGCCTGGACAGAGAGACCGGACGGACCGGGCTCAATTTCACGCTGCTGGCTACGCCGGCGGAAGGGCTGTCGGGGCGCTTCGTGCGTCTGGACGCCGAGGAGTTCGGCGTCATCGAAGGTGTGACCGACAGGGAGTACTACACCAACAGCTTCCACGTGCCGGTTTACTGGAAACTGCCCGCCGCCCGGAAGATTGCCATAGAAGCCCCCTATCACGAACTTACCAACGCCGGACATATAACTTATGTCGAACTTGACGGCGACGCGTCCTCCAACCCGGAGGCGTTCGAGCGGATAGTCAGATACATGGCGGATCGCGGCGTGGGCTACGGATCGATAAATCACCCCGTCGACCGGGATCCCGTGTGCGGATACCACGGGATAATAGGCGACCGGTGCCCGAAGTGCGGCAGGACGGAGGCGGAGGGCGGCGGTTTCGAACGGATCAGGCGCATCACCGGATATTTGGTGGGCACGCTTGAGCGATTCAACAACGCGAAGCGCGCGGAGGAGCGCGACAGAGTCAAGCATGAGATATGATCCGGGATATCAGTCCGGCGCGGCATGAGGATAAACGCGATAGTCGAGGAATCCATAGTGGACGGCCCTGGACTGCGGTACGCGGTATTCGTCCAGGGGTGCCCCCACAGGTGTCCCGGCTGCCATAACCCTCAGACTCACGACAGAGCGGGAGGATACGATATAAGCGCGGACGGGCTGATCGAATCGTTCATGAGATGCGCTTCGGAGAATCCTCTGCTCGCAGGGGTGACAGTGTCGGGCGGGGAGCCTTTCGAGCAGGCCCGCGAACTTACGGGTTTCCTGAAAGCGGTCAGGCGGGAGGGCTTCGACGTGTGGGTCTACACCGGCTGGACGATCGGGGAGATATTGGGAAGCGCTGACAAAGACGAGCTCGAACTGCTCGAAAACATTGACACGCTGGTGGACGGCAGGTTCGAAGAATCCTCCCGCACCCTCGAACGGCCGTTTATGGGCAGCGCAAACCAGCGGATCATAAAAAATCCCGCCTCATATTCGAGGCAGGACTTCCCCGCGGGGAAATAATTTCGTCTGTCTTGCCGGCCGCAAGTCTGACCCGGCAGAATTATTGCGGCGGCTGCTGTCAGCGCGCTCTTACCCCAGGGACATTACCTTCTGCCTGATCTTCATGCCGACCGTCCCGGCGGCCAGGGCCTTTACCGCCGAGGTGGGTATGAAGGGCAGCACGCAGGCGGAGAACGCCGCCTCAAGCCCTCTGCCCGTCACCGCAGAGAAGAATATCATGCCGGCTATGAAGCTGACGGCGGTCCCCGCGAAAAGTCCGAGGGCGAGAGGCCATTTGCCGTCTTTTTCCGAACCGAAGCCTATGATCCACGCCATCAGAGGGAATGAGATTATAAAGCCTCCCGTCGGACCGAGGACGATCCCCAGGCCTCCCCTGAACCCGGCGAACACCGGCGCTCCGACGGCACCCATCAGCGCGTAGGCCAGCGCCGAGAGGGCGCCTTTTTTCGCTCCCAGCATTACCCCCGCCAGAGAGATGGCGAATGTCTGCATCGTCATGGGCACTCCGAGCGGCATGGGGATGCTGATCTGGGCCATCACAGCGATCAGTGCCGTGAAGAGTCCGATCTGACTGATATCTTTTGTGCTGATCCTGCTTTCGTTCATGATTGCCGCCGATTCACCTCCGATGACTTTCCGCGAGACCCTTTTTTACAGCCCTTGCCGCGGCTTCAGCCTTTTCGGCCGCCTCTTCCCCGCTCCATCCCATCTTTATGGTGATGGAGACGGTGCGGGAGATCAGTTCGTCGGATTTGAAAACCCTTTTCGTGTAATCCTGCATTCCGTTCAGTATATCGGAGCTGATGGGATGCGCGAACCTGCGCTCCTTGAAGTGGTCCCAATTGCGGATGTAGTGCCAGTTGTTGCCGTACCAGTGGAAAACCCCCTCGGTCCCCGCCTCCTTGAGGGCGAGGGTCGTTCTGCGGGCCGAGTCCTCGTCCGGCAGGAAGAACGACAGGAAAGTGGCGCTGTCGCCGTCCGGATCGGCCAGAGTGCGGAACTTTATGTCCGGTATGGAGGATAACGCTTCCTTGAAAGCACGTTTGTTCGTCCTCTGCCTGGCTATGAAAGTTTCGAGCTTCGCCATCTGGGCGAGCCCTATCGCGGCGTGCAGCTCGGATATCCGGTAATTGTACCCGCAGAACGGATGTCCCTCGGCCCCGCGGTCGCTCTTGGTGTGGTCGTGCCCGTGGTCGTGGTACATGTCGGCGCGCTCATAGACTTCCCTGCTGTTCGTGACGACTGCGCCGCCCTCTCCGCACGTCACTATCTTGTTGAAATCGAAGGAGTAGCAGCCCGCGTCGCCGATGGTCCCCACAGCGCGGCCCTTGTATGTCGCGCCGAACGCCTGGCACGCGTCCTCGACCAGGTACAGATTCCGCTCTTTGCATATCGCGAGCAGATCGTCCAGCCGGGACGCCGCCCCGCACATATGCACCGGCATGACGGCTTTCGTGCGGGGGGTTATGGCCTCCAGCACCGACTCCGGCGACAGGCATAGGGTATCGTCCACCTCCGCGAAGACGGGGATGGCTCCGGCCGCCATTATCGATTCGAAAGTAGCCACGAAAGTAAACGGCTGAATTATGACCTCGTCTCCCGCTCCCACTCCGAGGGCGGCCAGCGCCGTGGTGAGCGCCGCGGTACCGTCCGCGGCCATGAGGACGTAAGAAGCGCCGGTATAACTCCGGACGGCCTGTTCCAGTTCCCGGGCCTTCCACCTGCCCTTTCGGGCTCCATCGAACCCGTAACGCATAATAACGCCGGTTTCCATGACCTCGTCTATCTGACGCTTTTCATTCTCGTCGAATAACTCCCAGCCGGGCATCAGTGTCCACCTCTCTGATTTATGTGATGTATAAATTTCTCCACGTCGTCGGGCGTGTCTATTTCTATGCTGTCGATACCGGTCTTGACGCACTTTATCCTGCCGCCCCGCTCCAGTATGCGGAGCATTTCGAGACTCTCCGCCCGTTCCAGCGGGGTCTGCTCCCACGACGCGAATTCGAGCAGCGTGTCCCGTCTCCAGGCGTAAGGGCCGATATGCTTGTAGTATTCGCCCTGAGCCGTTCCGGGGTTCCTCACGAACGGAACGGGAGAGCGGCTGAAATAAAGAGCGTTTCCTTCCAAATCGAATACCATCTTGACTATGGAGTCTCTTTTTACTTCGTCTTCACGATCTATCCTCTTCGCCAGAAGGACCAGCCCGGCGCTTTCGTCCTCTTCGAGAGCGTCTATCATGGGGTCTATGACCGAGGCGGTGACTAGCGGGTCGTCGCCCTGCACGTTTATGACGAATCGCGACGGTACGCGGCGCGCTACCCAGGCGACCCGGTCCCCCCCCGTCGGGAGATCGGACGGGGTCATCATCGCCGTCCCGCCTTCGCGTTCCACGAGCGATATGACGCGCTCGTCGTCGGCGGCCACGACAGTCATATCGACCCTTCCGCTGCCGCGCACACCATCCAGGACCCGCAGCACCAGCTCGCGTCCCGCGAGCTTCATCAGCGGTTTTTCGTCAAGCCTAGTGCTTTTCAGCCTGGCCGGTATGACCGCCAGCGTCTTTATATCCGGCATATACGGCGTCACCTCCGGCATGTAAGCATATCACTATTATCACGAAAAAACAGCCTATAGTCGCCTTGACAAAGAGAAAGACACCGTGTCCGGGCGGGTTGTACATATTTTTGCAAACTCGGTTGACACTTGCGGCCGGTGATAATAAAATAAGTTTGTTACCGCAAACAGCGAAGCGCCGCGTTCGTTTCCTGCTGTGTCCGAACCGTAAAAAGCGGGGCGTTTTCCTGCCAGGTCTATTTTTGCGGGAACGGTGGCCGTATATGTGCGGCGGATTGCTGTGAAGTTTTAATATTTGGAGGAGGTCCGCGCGCTCAGGCCAGTTTGGAGGCGCGAACAATATTGTTCCCGCCGTCTTCGGACGCGCGGCACTACGGTATCGAAAGGCGAAGTGAGGCATTTGCGTCAAATTTACGAGACGACACTGGCGACTCACTGCGCGCCGGTCCTGCTGGAAAAGAAGCCGGCCGCCCTGTTCGCGAAGCCCGTTTGGTGGGACGAAACGCGGAAGGGAGTGCCGGAGATAGACGACATAAAGTTTTTGACCCTTTCCAGGCTCGGACGCAACCTGCTGATATTCGTCTACAGGCATCGTCTGCTTGCCGGTTCGCTGGGATGCGGGAACGTGCGCGCCGCGCTGGGAGGGCTGGGCTATCCCGCGCCGGACGATATCGAAGGATGCCTCTCGTTTCTCGGGGGCAGGTTCCTGCGTCACACGGATTTCCCCCACGAGGTCGGTTTTTTCCTGGGGTATCCGTTCGAGGATGTAATGGGGTTCATCGCGGACAGGGGAGCTCACTGCAAAGCGTGCGGCATGTGGAAGGTCTACAGCGACGTGGAGCGTGCGCGCGAGCTTTTCGACGAGTATGAAAAATGCAAACTGACCCTTCTGGATCATATCCGGAAGGGGGGCACGATTTTGGGCGGCGGGCTTGCCCTGATCGCGTGCTGAAATGATCAATATCACTGAGGAGGAGTCAGAATGAGCAAGACGGCTGTTATCTATTGGAGCGGCACAGGCAACACGGAGGCAATGGCGAAGGCCATAGAGGGAGGACTCAAGTCCGGAGGAGCCGAAACGGTGCTCTTGAGCGTATCCGGCAAAGACGCCGCCTCCGCCGTGGAGCAGTGTGAAAAAGTGGCGTTCGGCTGTCCGTCGATGGGCAGCGAGGTCCTGGAGGAGTCCGAGTTCGAGCCGTTCTTCGCGTCAGTGGAGGGAAAACTGGCGTCCAAGAAGGCAGCCCTTTTCGGGTCGTACGGCTGGGGCGACGGTCAGTGGATGAGGGACTGGCAGGAGCGCCTCGCTTTGTCCGGCGCGTCGCTTTTCGAAGAGGGGCTCATCATGCAGGAAGCGCCCGACGAGGCTGCCTGCACGGAATTCGGCAGACGGTTCGCCGCCTTTTGACTTTAAAGGCAGAAAATGAGGGACGGCCGGACGAAATCCGGCCGTTTTTTTATGCGCGCCGGAAGCCTTGATCGAATCGGGCAATGCCATTAGAATAGGCAGGATTCTTCGATCGGGATTGGCGGAAATTACCACATGGACAGCGTAAATCAGAAATATGATCTGACCAGGGGCGGCATCTCGGACAAACTGCTCCTGGTCGCAATGCCGATAATCGGCACACAATTCATGATGATGAGTTACAACCTGGTCGACGTTTTCCTGCTGGGACGGGTCGGCAGTGAAGCCGTAGCCTCATCCGGCATCGCTGGGATGTATATGTGGCTCTTCGGCGGCTTCCTGCTCGTCGGGAGAATGGGGGCGGAGATCGGGGTGTCCCAGAACATGGGCAGGAAGGACCCCGCCTCGGCGGTGAGATTCTCGTGGAATTCGATGTTCCTCTCCTTCGTCATAGGTACTGTCCTGCTCGTTTTATGCGCGGCCTTTTCCAGTTCGCTCATAGGTTTTTTCAATATACGCGAGGAGGCGGTGGCGGAGGGCGCGCGGGAATACCTGATCATAGTGTCGGCGGCGATCCCGTTTTCGTTTGCCGGGGCTTCGGCGGCCGGGACCTTCAACGGCGCCGGAAATTCGAAAGTGCCTTTTATGATAAATTCGGCGTGTCTCGTCTTAAACGCGGCACTGGATATTTTTTTCATCTTCACGCTGGAAATGGGGGTGAAGGGCGCCGCCGCCGCCACCGCCATATCGCAGATAACGGCGTGTATGGTTTCCCTGGCGGCCCTCAAGGCGAGAAGCGACCGCCCCTTCAGCCGTTTCAGCTTTCGCGGCAGGCCGGAGCCCGAGGTCATACTCCAGATTCTCCGCTGGGGCATTCCGATCGGCACTGAAGGCATACTTTTCACATTTTTCACGATGTTCATCTCGCGGTTCGCGGCCGCTTACGGAGCGGGGGCCATCGCGGTCTACCGCATCGGGAGCCAGATAGAGTCCCTCTGCTGGCTCACGGGCATGGGCATCTCCACATCGGTTGCCGCCTTCGTCGGGCAGAATTACGGCGCAGGGCTCTGGGAGAGGATACTCGGATGCTGCCGGATCGCCCTCAAATCCTTCATTCCGTGGGGAATATTCGTGACGGTGCTTCTGAACACCGCGGGCAGGTCCATCTTCGGACTATTTCTTCCTGATGGATCCCTGCTCGACGTCGGGGCTTCGTTTCTGAGGATCATTTCGTGCTGTCAGGTCACGGCATGTCTCGAGGCAGTGGCGTCCGGGACGTTCCGAGGGCTGGGGCGGACCATTCCCCCTTCCGGGGTCAGCGCCGTCTGCAACGCCCTGCGCGTCCCCCTCGCTTACGCGCTGTCACAGACAGGGCTGGGCCTGGACGGTATATGGGTCGGTCTCACCATCGGAGCCTGCGTCCGAGGGCTCTGGATATTCATCTGGTTTCTGTTCGAGATGCGGACGCGCACCCGCGCGGCCTGACGAGGCCGCCGCGCGGGGGTTCGGAAGGTCCTCCGCTTTCGGCGGTTCACAAAATCGAGCCCCCGGTTTTGCCGGGGGCCGGTGGCTTGATCCTAGCCTATTTTGATCGGTTTGGAGTTCTCCCAGAGCCCGTGGATGTTGCAGTAGGACTGAGCGATGAGTGTTCCGCCCGCGGCGAGCTTCACTTTAACGGAGCCGAACGGTTCCGCGTGCGCGGGGCCGGGTTTCTCCGGGTCGGTGGAGTCCCCGTGGGAGTCGAACGTGAGGTTCGCGAGTTCGATGGCGAATTTGCCCCCCTCTGGGACGAAAAAGAGCTTTATCCACTTGATGTAGTGGGACGCTGTGTTCGGGTGGGCTATCTCCCTGCCCACGCAGAGTTTGACCTCGAACGCCTCGCCGGGCGCGGCGTGATCCGGAGCCTCGATGACAGGGACATGCTTTTCCCCCTTCCAGTCTCCGCTCTGTACAAAATCTCCTGATCTCATGTCGTTACCTCCCCAGTAATTGATAGGACGCCCCCTAGCGGCGTCCGTTACAATATATGAATAATATTACAGTACCCCCCTCTCCGATGCCAAGTCATTTGGCGTACTTTTTTAAAATTTTTCCAAAATTGCCGCCTCGGGGCATGACGGCCTTTATCCCGCTGGTTCGCATGTCGTCCGGCAAAAACTCTGCGCCGATGTTATAATTGCTTTATCTCAGCCGATGAATCACAGCGCGGCCGGACGTTTCCTGATGGAGGCCGGTAATTTTTGCAGGTTATATCTATCTTACAGGAGGGAATACAATGTTGAAATTCGGTCTGTTTTCTCTGGCGGTTCCGCCCGTCAGGGGCGAGGAGGATTTTGTGCGGCGCGCGCTCGATACGGAGATCTGCCGTGACGCGTATCTGACGCTGAAGGACTCCGTCAGATTTATCGGGGTGACGGAGCGATTCAAAGACGTACTGGCGGAGTTCCCGGCGCCGGAGGGGACTCCCGCGGGTTTCCGCAGGGATCTGAGCCTCGCGTCCGACGGAGTGCTCAGAGTGGACCTGGTCCGCGACATCTCGAAGGACAAAAACGGCCTTCCGCGTCCGACGAAGCTGCTTTACTCAGCCGACACCGCCGACCCGTACGAAGTCGCCGCGATCAGTCCCTTTCTGGCCAACCTCACCTGCAACCCGGGGATCATATACGACCTTTTTATAAACAATCCCAGGGCGAACAAGGGAAATAAGTTCAAGACCCGGGACGAGGTGATGGCCGAGATAGGGAGGGTCCTCGGCCCCGGAGCGGATATCAGCGTTGAGCTGAACAATCCCTTCGACGAGGATTTTTCCAAACTGCTGGACGAGGCCGTGAAATTCCGCGAGATGCTGGGCAAGTACCGCGTCGTCATCAAGGTACCCCACACGGGTGCGGTCACTCCCGAAAACGTGGGGCAGCTGCTGGAGGGGACAAAGCAGCTGGACAGGGGTTACGACGAGATCACGACGGCGGACGCCTTTCGGGGGCACACGCTTGCCCTCAGACTCCATGAGAACGGTTTCCGGGTGAACTTCACCTTGATGTTCGAGCCCTTTCAGACCCAGCTCGCCCTTCAGGCCCGCCCTTACTTCATCAACCCGTTCCTGCGCCACAGGCTGGTCCAGAGCGCGAAGATCAAGGAGCATCTCGACGCGTACGGCGCCACCGGCAGCTCCGCCCACCTGGAGGCTCTGAGGGCCTACTTCGTGAGCAATGATTACTATCCGCCCTCCAAAGCCGGCGTCGACCTGAAAGAAGCGCTGCAGTTCGGGCGCGATATAATCAAGTACCGTCACTTCGAGGACGCCGAGGGCTCGGACGGCCTCGACGGGATGCGCCATAACCTGCGGGTCCTGCGCAGCTGCAATCTGCCGGATACCAGGCTCATCGTCTGTTCGATGGAGGGCCCGTACAACTATCCCGATATAGACAAGCTGCTGACGGAGCCGGAATTTCTCGGCATGCACGACAGGGTGGTCGTCACGGCCCCGCCGGACTACCTCGCCCGCTTCACGTCCACGAACCAGGTCATAAGCTATCAGAGGCGTTTTATGAACGCGGCGAGAGGGCAGAAGTAACCGCGCGCGGTTCTGCGTGATCTGAGACATACGGCGGCAGGCTGACGGGCGTCTCGTCCGGCCTGCCGCTTGTTCTAAAACTCCATGTCGAGCGTTGCGTAAAACGAACGTCCTTCCACGGGATACCAGAGCATACGCGTCGGGCCGTTGTAACCGTCGGGCTGGAGGGTCCATCCCTCCGCGTCGTTGAAGAGGTCGTTCACTCCGACCGAGAGGCGCGTCGTCGGGCTGAAATTGTACTTCACTCCCAGGTTTATCAGGTCCCTCCTGTCGAAGAGCACCTTCTCCGCCATGTCCGCGTAGTTCGAGCCCACGTACTGATATTCCGCGAAGGCCGAGCCCCATTCGAAAGCGCGCGTCAGGCGCGCCGTCCCGCTCAGCTTCGGGCGGTTGGGCAGGGCCATCCCGGAATAGCGTATGCTGCCCGAGTCCGGCGACTTGTTTTCGCCCTCCATCCACGTCGCGGACACCGACGCGCTCCATTTCCTCCAGTCCAGCGAGCCCTCGAATTCCACGCCTTTCACCTCGGCCTGCGCTATGTTGCCGTATCTGCCGTATACCTGGCTCACCATGAAAAGCTCTATCAGGTCCTCGCTGTCCCGCATGAAGCCGGACAGAGAAAACCGGCCGCGCGCGCCCGGTATGAACTTCAAACCGCCGTTCCACATCACGCCTATGTCGAATTGCGTTCCGGTCTCCCAGTTCAGGCCGTTCACGGGTTCGATGATGAACGCCCCGTCGCCGTACAGCTCGTACATGTTCGGTGCGCGCGAGTACGTGCCGAACGCGCTCTTTATCATCAGGTTCGGCGAAAATTCCTTCGACAGCGCGATCTGCCACGAAAACCTGTCCTCATCGCTGAGTTTGTGATACCTGAGCGAAGGCGTCAGAAGGAACGTCCCGCCCCTGTCGAGGGCTATCGTGTCCTGAAGCGTCACGTCCCAGCCCTTCATGCTGTAGCTGTCTATCCAGTCCAGATATTTGAGGCTGCCGCCGGAGACGCGGAGGCTGTCGTCGGAGAACTCCGCCAGCAGTTCGAAAAAATGCCTGTCCCCGGCGGTCATGCCGGCGTTGAGGGAGAGCGCCAGGCGGTCGGCGAAATAA
>JAISWP010000123.1 GCA_031271065.1 Synergistaceae bacterium | reverse complement strand
CCTCGCTTATTCCGGGATCGCCTAGCCGGAATATCCTGCCCGCAAACTCGAGGATGAATTTCCTCTGCTTCTTATCATAACTCTCCGCGCCCGTCGTGTTCAAGAGCTCCCACGCATATTTTTCGCGGAGCGCCAAGTCGTCCCCGCTCTCAAGCGACAGACGCCCGGCATACATCACCCGCGCGAAAGGACGCTTGTCCTCCCCCAGTTCGCCGACGCCGCGGCTCGTGAGATGAAACGTTCTGAATTCTATAAAAGCCTTGAAACCGTAACATGTTTCCGTGTAAAAATTCACGTCCTTCGAATCGCCGGTGTATATGGCGAAGGCTGTCGCCCTTCCGGCCGGCCGTGACGCTCTGAGGCGGACCCAGGAATCGAAAATACGTCCGGCAAAGCCTTTGTCGTTTTCATGCTGCTGTTCTGCCAGGCAGGCCACGCTCCAATCCTCCCCTCCCTTCACAGGTACGTTCAGAAAGACATCCGAGACGCGCATGTCCTTGTCTGAGTCCGAGTCTTTTACCGGCAGCTCCATGCCGGTTATGCAGGTGACTTCCTTTGACTCGTCCATGTCGGAGGCGAGGTCTGGCATGAAGTACGCTATGGCGTCCCTCGCCCCGTCGGCGATAGCCCGCTTCCAGGCAGTATCGCGCCATTTGTGAGGATTTACGGTCATATCAAACACCGTCTGCGGTAACGCCGCGTATTCAGAATTAGCACCGTCCTTACTTTTTCTGCATTATATCAATCGTCCCCGCGACATTGCTGCGCGATTCCGGTATTTGCGTACACGCGCCACGCGCGCAAAAAAATCCCCGGCAGTTAGCCGGGGAGAGGTCTGCGCCTGAGAGCAGGTTTTTTATGAATTATTTCAGCCCGTACTTCACCTTCAGGGCGTCTAGTTCGCCGGACTCCTCAAGTTCGCGCAGCGCGCCGTTCAGCGCGTCGAGGAACGCGCTGTCGCCGCGGCGGAGGGCGAAGGAGAAACCCTCCTCCGGGCCGTTTATCATCTCTTTGAAAGCTATCTCTATGAACCCCGCGAACCTGTCGTTCGTGATGTAGCCGTTTGCCACGGGAGTGTCCAGCAGAACGCCGTCGATGCGGTCCAGAAGAATCTCTCTTATGGCGTCGTTCGTTTTCTGATAGCGCTTGATCTCCGCCCCCAGACCGGCTCCGGACAGGTACAGGTCCTCGGTGGTGCCGAGCTGGACCCCTATCCTCCTGCCTTTCAGGTCCGCCATGCTTTTTATGCCCGCCCCACCCGTCCTGGTCACGACGGAAGCGTCGGCCACCTGGTACACGTCGGAGAAGTCCACGACCTTGCGGCGCTCCTCCGTGGCGTTCATGGCGGCCGCGATCAGGTCTATCTTGCCCGTCAGGAGCGCGGGAATCAGGCCGTCAAAGGCCATATCCACGAACCGGATTTCCCTGCCTATCTTCGGCCCGATGAGAGCCAGGAGTTCCACGTCGAAACCCGTGAGCACGTTGTTATCGTCGTAAAACTCAAAGGGCGGATAGGTCCCCTCGGTGCCGGCGGTCACGACGCCTTTGTCCATCACCGAGGCGAACGCCCCGGAGACCGCGATCGCCGTCAGGACGAACGCGGCCATGATCACTAAAATCTTCCTCATACCCTCACACCTCCAAATTTTGCGGCTCCCGGCCGACCCGGCTTTACGAGCGGTCAATCGAGACCGTATTTCTTCTTGAGTTCGGACAGGACCCCCGATTCGTCCAGCTCCCTGATAGCCGCGTTGACGGCGTTCAGGAACTGCGGGTCGTTCTTGCGCAGAGCCAGCGCAAAGCCCTCGTCCGGCTTGTCGACTTCCTCCCTGAACGCTATTTTAAGCGCGCCGGGGAAGCGGTCGCTCTCAACGTAGCTCTTGGCGACCACGGTGCCTATCAGGACCGTATCGACCCTTTTCAGGATGAGATCACGGATGGCGTCCACCGTTTTTTGGTACTTCTTGATGCTCGTACTGACGCCGGTGAGTTTTTCCATGTAAAAGTCCTCGGTGGTGCCGAGCTGCACCGCCACGATTTTGCCATCAAGGTCCGCCAGGGCGTTTATGTCGGTATTGCCGCTCAGGACTATGAAAGCGGAGTCGGCTATCGAATAGACGTCGGAGAAGTCAACCATTTGCTTCCGTTCGGCGGTGGAGTGCATACCCGCGGCTATCATGTCTATCTTCCCCGTCAGGAGCGCGGGAATGAGCCCGTCAAAGGCCATATCCACGACCTTTACCTCCCTGCCGATGCGCCCGCCTATGGCCGCCACGAGCTCGATGTCGAACCCGGTGAGCACGTTATTCTCGTCGTAGTACTCATAAGGGGGCCACGTCCCCTCTGTGCCCACGGTCACGACCTTTCTGTCCAGGACCGAAGCGGACGCCGGCGCGGCGGATATAAACAGCGACAGGATAAGGATCAGTGCAATATAAAACTTTCCCGACATGTATAACACCTCCTGAATTATTTACGGAACCGCCGAATGGGCGACCCTATCGGTGTCCCGGCTGAAACCGTCAGACGACGCTCCACCTCTTTTCGACGTACCGCAGGAGCATACCGGTCAGAGACGTCATGACGAGATACATGGCTCCCACGATTATGAATGTCTCGAAAGAAGCGTAGGTGACGCTCCGGACCTGCTGCCCCACCTGGGTGAGCTCCGTTATGGCGAGGGTTGACAGGAGCGACGACTCCTTTATTAGAGTGACGAACTCGTTGCCGAACGCGGGAAGCATGCTGCGGAGAGCCTGAGGAAGCACTATAAACCGCATGGCCTTGCCGTAGGACATACCCAGCACCTTGCCGGCCTCCCACTGCCCGGCCGGAACCGCCTCGATGCCTCCCCTCACTATTTCGCCCACATACCCCGCCGAATTCAGGGAGAGGCCTATCACCCCGGACGCCATAGCGCTGAGGTTGACGCCCAGGGCCGGCAGTCCGAAATATATGAAAAACAGCTGTATCAGGGCTGGCGTGCCCCGTATAACGTAGATGTAACAGGCCGCGAACATCCTGACCGGCTTGAGGGGCATGACGCGCAGCATCCCGACCACCGTCCCCAGTATGGCCCCGAAAAGCACCGACATTAACGACGCCTGTATTGTGACAAGAGCGCCGGCGAGGAACATGTCCATCCTGGGCAGGACCAGCGAGAAATCAAAACCCATTGACGACGCTCCCCTCTCTTCTTTCCCGCCCCGGAGAAAGAAGGCGCTGCAGGAACTGCCTTGTGCGCGCGTGACTGGGGTCGGAGAGGATCTCCGAAGGGGACGACTGCTCCACGATAACTCCCTCGTCCATGAAGATCACCTTATCCGACGCGTCCCTGGCGAAACCCATTTCATGAGTGATGACGAGCATCGTCATTCCCGAATCCGCCAGGCGCTCCATGACGTCCAGGACCTCTCCCACCAGTTCCGGATCGAGGGCGCTGGTGGGCTCGTCAAAGAGCATTATCTTCGGGCGCATCGCAAGAGCCCTGGCTATGGCCACTCTCTGCTGCTGCCCGCCTGACAGCTGGCGAGGCCGCGCGTCCGCTTTATCGGAGAGCCCTACTCTGGCCAAGAGCTCATAAGCCTGCTTTTGGGCGTCCGGCTTCGAGATTCCGAGTATCTGCACGGGAGAGAGGGTTATATTTTCCAGCACCGAAAGATGGGGATAGAGGTTGAACTGCTGAAATATCATGCCGACCATCCTGGCTATGTCGCTGTTTTTGTGGGACCCGCCGGTTATGTCGACCCCGCAGAGCTCCACAGAACCGCGGTCCACCTGTTCCAGCCTGCATATACAACGGGCCAGCGTACTTTTCCCGGAACCGCTCGGGCCTATCACCGACACCACTTCGCCCTCCGCGACGTCGAGGTCTATGCCCTTCAAAACCTCCAGATCGCCGAACGACTTGCAAAGCCCCCGCACCGAAATGATGCCGCGGGAATTGTCCCCTTCGCGTATATTTGCGCGCAAAATCAACTTCTCCCTCTTGAATGAAATAACGCCGCCAGTGACGCTCATAAAGACGCTCATTCGCAAGCGCCGAAATTCCGCACTAAAGATTATTATCCCCTGCGGAATTGCACAAGAATAAAGTTTAAGCGCCGGTTTGTCAATAACCCGCCCTCGCCGTCATGCCTTCGGTCCCCGTTTCGAGAAGCGGCACTCAAAAATATCCGGCTGAAAGGGGAAAACGCGAAATCATGAGCGCAGCCGGAAACCTGAAAAACGGCTGTCTGCTCCGCCGGGCGCTCAAACCCAAAAAACGGGATGACTGGCTCGGCTGTGCAGAAATTCCAGCAATTCGCCGCGAACATCGCGGCTTGACAATCAATACCCCTCATGTAAATATAATTATAAATACAGCGCAGGCGGAATGTGTTATGGGCTTTGAATGGGACGATCAAAAACGAATTGCGAATATCAGGAAACACCATATAGATTTCAACGACGCCGCTGCAATCTATAACGGATTTGTCATCACATCGAAAACTCCTCAGCCGAATCTGACGGAGGAACGATTTCTATCGATAGGGCTCATGCGTGATATTGAAATTGTCGTGGTTTTCACCAAAAGAGGCGGCAATCGGCGCATTATATCGGCAAGAAGGGCGCGGAAAAACGAGAGGGAGAAATATTATGAAGAAAGCGAACGAGACAGGCACTGATTTTGAAAAGCTGACCGCAATGCAGGATTGGGATATCGACTGTTCTGATATTCCAGCCCTTTCCGATGAATTTCTGGCCGCGGCAAAATGGACGGTCGAAACGCCGGAAAAAGAGCAGATCACCATCCGTATTGACAAGTCAGTCCTGGAGTTTTACCGAAGAATGGGTAAAGGGTATCAAACACGCATGAACGCGGTCCTGCGGAGCTACGCAGAAACGGTGGAACGGCGGCGCGCGCGGGACCAGGCCTGACCGCGGACCGGACAAAGCCGCGCGTCCGGGCCGCGCATCGCGCCGTTCAGCGGCAGAAATGGCACGCGGTCGTGTGCCCGTCCCCCATATCTCTCATCTCCGGCGGGTTTTCACGGCAAACGGGGCGGGCCTTGGGGCATCTGGTCGAAAAGACG
>JAISWP010000114.1 GCA_031271065.1 Synergistaceae bacterium | reverse complement strand
AAAAAACGGAGCGGCCCCCAACACGGTTTTCGGGGCGAGCGACGCAAGCGCCACTAATCAGCCGCGCAGCGGGACCTTGGAACTCACCGAATCCCCGAATTTCGGCAGCGAAGGCGTCACCGCGGCCGGCTCGACTCCACCCCTGCCTTATAACATACATTCATACGTCACTTTTCCGGGCATTCGAATGCATCCGCTGCTGGTCGACGGTCCCGAGACCGGATTGCCGGAAAGAATAAAAGTGTTCGGGCGCACGCCGCACGATTTCATTGCTTCCGAGGACGTTCTGCCGCGAAACGTGATAAGGTCCTTCCATGATATGTATTATGTGAGGGCGGGCCTGGCTTACGTCGATGGCAATTCCACGTTTCTTTTTTACGACATAACGAACGATGACATATCCTCCGGCACACTTCTGTCAGCCGCGGCCGCGAGCCGCTCCTACAGGGTGGAGGGCATCGCGGCCGTGAGCTTTGAGACGGACGCCAACGGCGTCACCGTATGGGTCATAGCGGAAGGGGACAACGCGGTCACGGGGCGGCAGAACATAGCGGGCGCCCCATCCCAGGCTTTCCGAGACGAAGCCAGATGGGGCGATGTCGTTTTCGACCCTGAGAGATACTACGAAGAATTTTCCATGAGGTGGAGATCGCGCAATGTCGAATTCAACGGTCCTTAAGGCGCTCGCCTCGTTCGCTCTGGCGCTCGCTTTTCTCGCGGCGCCCGCATACGCGTGCGATTGCGAGGAGCCCGTGATAGTGGACTGGAAGGACGCCTACGACAGATCGCTCAGAGAAGGGCGCGACCCCGTCGAGGGGTTTTGGGGGATATACCTCGACTGGCAGCCGGAAAGCGGCGCGGCGAGGGCTTTCAGGCTGGCGGTAGTGAAAAACGATTACGGCGTATATCCGGGCGCGGATTACATAGGAGTTGCGACCTGCGACAAACCGGGTTGCAGCAGGGGAGAGGTGAAACTTCTGCTCACGTCGGCGGAGGACCCCTCAAGATTTGAAGCCACCCTGCTCGTCACGGATACGGACGGCGCCAAAGGGACGGCGATCCTGAAACCTCACGAGGGCACAAACCGTCCCGATAGCGAGCTCGACCTGAGCGGTCTCAGATACAAGGACAGGCAGATGACGGAAGGGATGCTGCGGATAAAAGGCGGCTGACATCGCGGCCCCTGTTTTGTGTATGTAAACGCCGGGGAACACGCTCCCGGCGTTTTTATCTTATCAGCGGCCCTGTTTATTTGGCTCTGTTATGCATTATAATACGAAACTGTTAGGGGGGATGGAGATGGTCGTTTTACCAATGAGCACGGTCATAACCAACCTGCGTTCGTCTGCCGGCGAGCTGCGTGACAGTCTTTGACCTGCCTGCGCTGAAAGCCAGACTGGAAGAACTGACTTCCTCCACGATGGAGGAAAATTTTTGGGAGCGGGACGACGCGCGGGGCATATCGCGCGAAATGGCTTCTTTGCGGGAGAGGATCGATAAGTCGGAAAACGTCCGCCTCGAACTGGAAGAACTGGAAACTTTGGCGGAAATCCTTTCCGGGGGCGACGACGCCGAACTGCAGAATGAATTTTACGACAGGTCGGAACGGTTGGAGCGATTGATCTCCGCCGAACGTCTGTATGTTCTTCTCGACGAGGAGTACGATATATCTCACGCCGTAGTCTCCATACACGCCGGGGCGGGAGGGCTGGATTCCCAGGACTGGTGCGAGATGCTGTACCGCATGTACGCGAGATGGGCGGAATCGCACGGATTCGAAATTCTGGTCCTCGACGAACTGAGAGATCAGGAGGCAGGCATAAAGAGCGTAACTTTCGAGATAAAAGGGGAATACGCGTACGGTTACCTCAAAGGAGAGCAGGGGGTGCACAGGCTCGTGCGCATCTCTCCTTTCGACTCGTCCCACCGCCGCCACACCAGCTTTTCGTCCGTGGAGGCGCTGCCGATTCTCCCTGACAGCGTGGAGATAGAAATCAGGCCGGAGGACCTCAGGATGGACACGTTCCGCTCGAGCGGCGCCGGGGGACAGCACGTGAACATGACGGATTCCGCCGTGAGGATAACCCACGTACCCACCGGGATCATCGTCAGCTGCCAGGTGGAGCGGTCGCAGCATATGAACAGGGCCATAGCCATGCAGGTGCTGCGCTCGAAGCTGTTCGAACTGACGATGAGGGAGCGCAGGGATCAGATAGAGTCGCTTCAGGGAGAGAAACGCGCGATAGCGTGGGGCAGTCAGATACGTTCGTACACACTCCAGCCCTTCCAATTGGTGAAAGATCACAGGTCCGGCCTCGAGATCGGAGACGTGTATTCGGTGCTCGACGGAAATCTGGACAGGCTTTTGACAGCGTATCTCAAATTTGCCAAAACCGGACGGACGGTCGGTTCCGCCTCTTCGGAGGATCAGGAATGAGGAGGTCTGAAATGAGGTCATTTTTTCGCGGAACAACCGCGGCTGTGACGCTTTTTTTGTTTTTATGCTCCGGCGCTGACGCGGCGGACCGCGGAGTGAAATACCCCGAACCTTTTGTGCCGGACGTTCCGATAATTCCTCTTTCCGAAGTGAGGCCCGGCATGAAGGGGGAGTGTCTGACAGTGATAAAGGGGTCGGACGTGACGAGTTTCAAGGCTGAAGTGATAGATGTGATTCCGACAGGAAGCATCCCCAAAAACCTCATTCTCATCCGGGTGAGCGGCAAAAGCGTGGAGGAATCCGGCATAGCCGCCGGTATGAGCGGGTCGCCCTTTTATATAGAAGGACGCCTTGCGGGGGCTATAGGTTACGGATGGAATTTCACAGATCACGACAGGGGTCTGGTCACTCCCATCGAAGAGATGATGGAGATATGGAACAACCCCGAGATCATCCCGTCCTTCGATCTGCCTCCCGTAATAGCGGAGGCGCCTCCTTCGTCCAGCGGCGACCAGACGCAGATACCGAGACGCGGGGAGTCCTCTCCCGATGTGGTGATCGAAGACGTGCTGCCGGCGTCCCCGGACGCCGCGATATCGCGCGATATCGTCACTTCGAAAGACAGGAAGATCAGGTCGGGCGATATGGAAGCGACGTCTCGGGATATGGCGGGGGGCATCTTCGTGACAGGGCTGTCCCGCGGAATGTCGGATCGGATAAGCGATATCCTGGGGACTCGAACGGTTCCCATGAGCAGCTCATCCGGAGGCGCCAAGAGAGTGAAATATAACGCGCCGCTTGTGCCGGGAATGGCCGTAGGAGTCTCCCTGATCTGGGGAGACGTCGAAGTAGGGTCCATAGGCACGCTGACCGCCGTATCGAAAGACGGGCGTTTCGTGGCGTTCGCCCATCCTTTCC
>JAISWP010000081.1 GCA_031271065.1 Synergistaceae bacterium | reverse complement strand
GCGGGACTCCGCAACCCGATAGACCTGACGGTTGAGGGTACCGGGGAGCACTACGGCAAAGCCGCCGCGACCGCCCTCC
The DNA here is from genome assembly GCA_031271065.1 of Synergistaceae bacterium. GTDB lineage: Bacteria > Synergistota > Synergistia > Synergistales > Synergistaceae > JAIRKI01. Next base: position 3,209 of record JAISWP010000081.1, on the reverse strand, counting down.
TTGAAAACGATTCCTCTGTGATCCTCTACATAGGTACGCCATACCTCAAGGCCATGCCGACAGCCGAGGGTATAGTATCCGCCGCCAAAGAGACCGGCAAACCGATAGCGGCGGTCATGCAGGTGGGGCCTGACATAGACGAAAGCCTGGCCTGCCTGCGCAGGGAAGGGATACCCTGCTTCCCGTCGGGAGAGCGTGCCGTGTCGGTCATCTCCGCGATGGCAGCTTACGAGGATATCAAATCCCGGGCGGCCGAACCTTGCTTCGAGACGGCCGAGCCGTCAGGACACGCTTTCATCTCCGGAGAAAACCGACTGCTCGAACCTGACGCCATGGCTCTTTTGAGGGAAAACGGCATATCCGTCCCCGAATTCCGCTTCGCAAAGAACGAGGAGGAAGCGGCCGAGGCCGCTGAAAAAATCGGTTTTCCGGTGGTCGTCAAGGTGGTCTCGCCGGAAATCGTCCACAAGTCCGACCGCGGAGGGGTTGCGCTGGGCGTCGGGGACGCGGACGGGGTCCGCGAAGCGTTCCGCAGGATGCGCGGCATATGCGATGGAGGGGATTTCAGAGGCGTCGTCGTGTATCCGATGCTCAAAGCAGGCAAAGAGGCGATCATCGGCCTCACGAACGATCCTACCTTCGGACCGGTCGTCGCTTTCGGGATGGGCGGAGTATATACCGAGGTGCTGCGGGACATAACGTTCAGGGTGGCTCCGGTCAGCGAGATCCAGGCCCTCGGCATGATCAGGGAGATCAAAATGTATCCTCTCCTTCGAGGAACGAGGGGAGAGGCCCCCATCGACGAGAGTGCCCTGGCTGGGACCATAGCGGCGTTCTCGCGCCTGTCCTCCAGATACCCGGACATATCTGAGGCCGATCTGAATCCGGTGTTTTTGTATGAAAACGGAGTGGTGGCCGCGGACGCGAGGATACTTGGAAAACAAAAATAGAAACCGGCGCCGTTTGCGCTGAAGCTGTATGCCGAAGGGAGACTTTTTATGGAACTTACCAGAGATATGAGGGATATGCTGGACGGAAAATACGGCGAGGGCGCCAGTCTGGCGCTCAAGGTGCAGGTGGGCATAGGAGAGTGCTTCGACGCTCCGAGGATGGTGCCCATCACAAACGCCCACGTGGCCCTGAGCAATCAGGAGGCCGATCTGTGGTTCGCCGAAAAGATGGTGAAATTGGGGGCGCGGACAAAAATTCCTCCGACCGTGAACCCTGGTTTCTGTCTGGCCTACTTCGAAGAGAAAAATATGGTGACGGAGGAGGAGGCGGATCATATGCGCCGCACCCACGAAGCGTACAAGACGCTCGGATGCAGGCTCACTTACAACTGCACCCCCTATATGGACACGAACATACCGTTTCCGAACGAGATAATCGCTTTTTCCGAGTCCAGCGCCACGCCGTACGTGAACTCGGTCTGGGGAGCGCGCACCAACCGCGAATCGGCGCAATCGGCGCTGTGCGCGGCCATAACCGGCGTGGCGCCGGAGTATGGGCTTCTCCTCGACGAAAACCGTAAAGGGAACATACTGGTCGAGGTCAAATCAAGGATGGAGGGCGACTTCTCGTTCAATCTGCTGGGTTACATGGGCAAGAAGATCGGTCCCGGTATCCCGGTATTCACGGGGCTGGGAGACTACGTATCCCCCGAAGCGCACCGTAACCTGGGAGCGGAGCTCAACACCTCCGGCGCGTACGGCATGTATCACATTGTCGGAGTGACTCCGGAGGCCCCCACGCTGGAGGCTGCCTTCGGAGGGAAGAAACCGCAGCGGACCGTAGTGATAACCGACGAGGATTTCGAGCGCGTGCTCGAGAAGGAGATATCCGATCCAGGCGGCCGAAAGATAGATTTCGCCCTTTTCGGCTGCCCCCACACCAGCACAAAAGAGCTGCTCCACATAGCGGACAGGCTCTATGGGAAAAAACTCGCGGTTCCGCTTTGGATAATGACCTCCTCTTTGACGAAGAGCAACGCCGGGAAAATGGGGCTCCTGGACGTCATCAGGGCAGCCGGCGGCGACGTGGTGGAGGACACCTGTTCCGACCAGCCGTGCTGGCATCTCTACAAGGGGAAAGTGGGCGTCACCGAATCCCCGAAATGCGCGTACTACCCGCGCAAGAGAGGCCTCGAGTTCGTCATCAGAGATATGGATACCTGCATAGACGCCGCGCTGAAAGGAGAGGTCGAATAATGAGCTCCGGGACTTTTTCCTGTCACAAGATAGCCGAGGGAGTCGGAGAGGGAGAGGTTATCATCTCCAAAGATGAGATAATGTTTTACCTGGTTCGTCCCGAGACCGGCGAAGTCATAGAAAAGGCCCATGACATAGAGGGACGCAGCGTGGCTCAGAAAATCCTGATCTTCCCAGGAGGGAAAGGCAGTTCGGTGGTTCAGAGCGACGGACTGTATCAGCTCATGATGAAGGGCAGCCAGCCCGCCGCGATGATAATACAGAATCCTGAGACCGTGCTGGTCGCAGGCGCGATTATCATGGAAATACCCACTGTGGACAGGGTCGATCCCAGATTCTACGAGACGGTCAAGGATGGCGACCGCGTCAGGGTGGACGCGAGCGGCTCTGTCATAACGATACTGTAGCAGCGGATTTTATCCGCCCGGAAGGAGGCGCGCGATGCCGATACTGCTCGAAGAGGACCTGAAATACCCGCTTCCGCGTATGCACCGGGTGCGGCAGGAGTTTCCCCGCCCCAGGCTGGACGACGTCGAAGGGCGCGTCAGGGAGGAATTTGCGCGGTCCGTCGTCAGGGAGAAAATAAAACCGGGAGCGAGGGTGGCGGTCGGCGTCGGCAGCAGGGGAATCAGAAACCTGGACGTCATAGTGAGGACCGTCCTGAAAGAGATAAAAGACGCGGGCGCCCGCCCGTTCATAGTCTCCGCCATGGGCAGCCATGGCGGAGGCGAGTCGGAGGGACAGCGCGAGGTGCTCGCCTCCTACGGCATAACCGAGGAGAGTATGGGAGTCAGTGTCGTCACCTCCGTCGACGTGACCTATGTGGGCAGGACCTCAAGGGGCATAGACGTCTGGTTCGACAGCGCCGCTATGGACGCGGACCTGGTGATTCCGATAAATCGCGTCAAACTTCACACGGACTTCACGGCGGACATTCAGAGCGGCCTCTGCAAGATGCTGGTCATAGGCCTGGGGAACCATATCGGATGCTCCGCGGTCCAC
>JAISWP010000131.1 GCA_031271065.1 Synergistaceae bacterium | reverse complement strand
ACCTGATTTATGCCGGCCATAGTGTACTCGACCGGGTCCTCCACGGTTATGAGGTTTACGTCCGGAGTGTTCAGTATATCGAGAAGCGAATAAAGGGTAGTCGATTTGCCGGAACCGGTCGGACCTGTTATCAGGAATATGCCGTGGGGCGCCTGTATGTTGCGCTGGAGGACCGCTATATCGTCCTCGAAGAGCCCCAGGTTCGTGAGCCCCACCTTCGACGCGCTCTGGTCGAGAAGCCTCATGACCACCTTTTCCCCGTAGACCGTCGGCAGTGTGTTGACGCGGAGATCGATCCTCTTGTCCAGGACCTTGACTATGATACGGCCGTCCTGTGGTTTTCTGCGTTCGGATATGTCCATCCCCGCTATTATTTTGAGCCTGGAGATGACAGCCGGGTGGAGGGAGGCGGGATATTCGATGTATTCGAAAAGGGATCCGTCCAGGCGGTAACGCACTTTTGAAACTTTTTCGTAAACTTCTATGTGGACGTCGGAGACCTGGTCCTTGACGGCCTGCTCCAGTATGTTGCTGACCAGCCTCACGACCGGCGCGTCCTCGGCTGAAACCCCGGCGACGTCCTGAGTGAGCCCGGCCGTAGTTATCGAAGTCGCGAAATCCTCCGCCGTCGATTCGACCTCGCCGATAGCCGCGTCGAGACTGCTCTGGACCTTGTAGAAGTTCATGAGAGCCCGCCGGACGTCGGACGCTGTGGCTACGTTTATGTCGAACTCTGCGTTGGTGATCATGCGCAGTTCGTCGACCGCTATTACATTGAGAGGATCGGACATCGCTATTGCGATTTTCCCCGAGTCGAGTATGGCAAGCGGCACTACCTCGAGACGCTGCGCCACGGATTCGGGGATGATCTTGATCGCTTCCTTCGACGGTTTGTATTTTGCGAGCGAGACCAGCGGAAGCTTGAGCTGTCTGCTGAGAGCGTCCGCGAGCTGGCGTTCGGTGAGCCAGCCGTTTTTCAGAAGTATTTCGCCAAGACGCATCCTGGAAATTTTCTGCTCTTCGAGCGCCGCGTCCAAGGTGCTCTTGGCAATGGCTCCCGCTTCGACCAAAAGATCTCCGAGTTTTAAGTGTCTCCATTCCTCGCTCATTGAGGTCACTCCGTTCTTCAGCGTATGAAAGCGCAGAATACTAAAACATTATATCTTAATCGGCATGTGACGCGCAAGCCGAACATGTCAGGGCGTTCAAGCCGCAGGACATTTTGTGACGCTCTGGTCCGCCGTTTGGGTATATGCCCCGGAGGATACTGTGCGGCGGCGTTTGCTCCGCGGGGCCGTTTTAAAAGTATACTTATATTAACATTTCCCTTTTATCAAAAAAGAAAAGAAAAATAACGGGAGAGCTGCTATTGCATTATCTTCTTATTTTAGGTAGTATACAGCAAGTATGGGAGTCGTTCTGCAATGGGGTTTTCAAACGAAATGGATAAAAATTGTCCGAGTGATTAAGTTATGCGCGCATCCCCAACGGGAGCGCGTTTGTAATGTGGCAGAAAAGTTCGTACAAGACAGGGGGATTTACAATGGGGGAAAAATTTACAGAGAGCGAGATGGCCAGGCTCGACGAACTCCTGGCGGATCTCGGGAGTCAGAAGGGGACGCTGATACCCATTCTGCAGAAAGCGCAGGATATATTCGGTTACCTGCCAAGAGAAGTTCTCATCCGCATCAGCGAAAAGACGGGGACTCCGCTGAGCCGTGTTTACGGGGTCGTCACCTTCTACGCGCAGTTTCATCTGAACCCGCGCGGCCGCAACATAGTCCGATCGTGCCAGGGTACGGCCTGCCACGTCAGGGGCGCCAAGGCGATCCTTTCGGAGCTGAAAAAGCAGCTGGGGCTGGAAGGGGACGAAACCACGACAAAAGACCTGCGCTTTACTCTCGAGACGGTGGCCTGCATAGGATGCTGCGGTCTTGCTCCGGTCATCATGGTAAATGACGAGACTCACGGGAGACTCGTGCCCGACTCCGTAAAGGGCATTCTCGAACAGTACAGCTGAACTGCGGTGCAGGATATTTTGAGGGAGGTTGTTTAAATGGCTATAAGGAGTCTGGATGATCTTCGCAAGATCAAGGAGAGCGCGCGTCAGGCCACAAGCGCCCGCCATGAAAGCGGCACTCAGGTCATAGTGGGGATGGGCACGTGCGGCATCGCGGCGGGAGCCAGGACGGTGATGACCGCGATACTCGACGAGATTTCCCGCCGGGGGATACAGAACGTTTCAGTGATGCAGACCGGCTGTATAGGCATGTGCCAGAAAGAGCCCCTGGTCGACATAGTGCGTCCCGGCGAGCCCCGCGTGACTTACGGAAATGTCGGGCCTGAGGACGTTCCCAGGATAATCTCGGAACATCTCGTCAACGGACGCATCGTGACCGACCTGGTCGTCGCGAAGCTCTGAGTCGCTGGAAGATTTACAAGATAGGGGAACGGGAGGAATAAAAAAGATGGAAAAGCTCGCAAGAGCCCATGTCCTTGTCTGCGGAGGCACCGGATGCTCGTCTTCCGGATCGAAGGAAATAATACCGGAACTGCGGGACAACCTGAAAGCCCGCGGAATGGACGCCGAGGTCAAAGTCGTCGAGACCGGCTGTCACGGTCTCTGTGAATTGGGTCCCCTCGTCATAGTCTATCCTGAGGGGGTGTTCTACGTCAGGGTAAAGCCGTCGGACGTCGATGAGATTGTGGAAAATCACCTCCTGAAGGGCAGGGTCGTGGAGCGGCTTCTTTACAAAGAGCCGGCGACGCTCGCGACAGTGCCGGACTACGACGATATCGCGTTTTACAAAAAGCAGAAACGCTACGCTCTGGTAAACTGCGGACATATCAATCCGGAATCCCTCGACGAATATATCGGCGCGGATGGTTATGAGGGGCTTGCCAAAACTCTTTCCATGACGCCCGAGGAAGTCATAGGCGAGATAAAGAAATCCGGGCTTCGCGGCAGAGGCGGCGGCGGATTCCCCACGGGCTCGAAATGGCAGTTCACCCGAGGCGCCGCGGGAGACAAGAAATACGTCATATGCAACGCCGACGAGGGAGACCCCGGCGCTTTTATGGACCGCTCAGTGCTGGAGGGAGATCCTCACAGGGTTCTCGAGGGCATGATAATCTGCGGCTACGCGGTCGGAGCCGACGAAGGATATATTTACTGCCGCGCGGAATATCCTCTCGCGATAAAGCGTCTCCAGGGGGCAATCAAACAGGCCTGCGAGGCGGGGCTTTTAGGCTGCGATATCCTGGGCAGCGGATTTTGCTTCACGATACATATAAAAGAGGGCGCGGGCGCTTTCGTCTGCGGCGAGGAGACGGCCCTCATGGCCTCCATAGAAGGGCGCCGCGGTATGCCGCGCCCCCGTCCGCCGTTTCCCGCCAACTCCGGTCTGTGGGGCAAACCGACCAACATCAACAATGTGGAGACTTTCGCCAATGTGCCGTCGATAATGCGGGACGGAGGGGATTATTTCGCTTCTCAGGGGACGGAGACCAGCAAGGGAACGAAGGTTTTCGCACTGACCGGAAAGATAAACAACACCGGACTCGCGGAGGTTCCGATGGGGATAACCATGCGCGAGATAATCTACGACATAGGCGGCGGCATTCCAAACGGCAAAAAATTCAAGGCGGTCCAGATCGGCGGGCCGTCGGGCGGATGTCTCCCCGAACAGCTGCTGGATCTCGCCATAGATTACGAGTCATTGACTAAAGCCGGGGCTATGATGGGTTCCGGCGGGCTCGTCGTGATGGACGAGACGACCTGCATGGTGGATGTGGCGAGATACTTCCTCAATTTCACCCAGGACGAATCCTGCGGAAAATGCACCCCCTGCCGCGAGGGAACGAAGAGGATGCTCGAGATTCTGAACAGGATCTGCGACGGCAAGGGCACAGAGGACGACATTCCGCTCCTGGAATCCCTCGCGAAATCGATAAAGGCCGGTTCTCTCTGCGCGCTGGGTCAGACGGCCCCCAATCCCGTTCTCTCGACTCTCAATTTCTTCCGCCACGAATACGAGGCTCATATCAGGGATCACAAGTGCCCGGCGGGAGTATGCACCGCTTTTGCGGGTTATACGATAACGGACCTCTGCCGAGGCTGCGGGCTCTGCAAGAAGGTGTGTCCCGTCGACGCTATCTCCGGTGAGGTCAAGGGCAGGCACGTCATCGATCCCGGCAGATGCATCAAGTGCGGAGCCTGCCAGACTAAATGTCCGTTCAAGGCGATCGACAAGGGATAACCCAGGGAGGAGGAGAGAATTATATGTCAAGCGTAAAGGAAACGACAGTCACGATGACGATCGACGGGCAGGACGTCACGGTTCCGAAGAGCTACACGGTGCTCCAGGCCGCCCGTCTGGTCGGTATCAATATACCGCACCTCTGTTATCATCCTGAACTTGCCCGTGAGGGCAGCTGCCGGGTCTGCCTGGTCGAAGTCGAAGGAGCGCGCTCCCTCGCGGCCAGCTGCGTATATCCCGTAAGCGAGGGGATGAAGGTGCGCACCAACACCCCCGCTGTGAGGGAGACGCGCAGGACTGTGGTTGAGCTCATGCTGGCCAATCATCCTGAGGATTGCCTCTTCTGCGTCAAAAACCAGCATTGCGAGCTCCAGGAAATAGCGGCCGATCTCGGCGTCAGGAAAGTCCGCTTCCGCGGCGATAAGAGAGAAGCCCAGAAGGACGAGGCAAATCCGTCGATAGTGCGCGATCCACAGAAGTGCATCCTCTGCACCCGGTGCGTCCGCGCCTGTTCCGAGCGGCAGGGGCTCGATATATTCAGCTCAGTGAACCGCGGTTTCAACAGCATCGTGGAGCCGGCTTTCGGCCTTGGGCTCGATGAGGTGGCCTGTTCCTACTGCGGTCAGTGTACAACCGTCTGTCCCACCGCCGCATTGACCGAGAAGGATGACACCCAGCTCGTCTGGGACGCGCTGGCCGATCCCGGCAAGTTCGTGGCGGTGCAGACGGCGCCCTCGGTTCGCATCGGGCTGGGCGAGGAATTTGGCCTGAAGTCGGGCGGCATAGTCACCGGCAAGATGGTGGCCGCTCTCAGAAGATTCGGGTTCGACAGAGTGTTCGACACGGATTTCGCCGCGGACCTGACCATAATGGAAGAGGGGCACGAACTGCTCCACCGCGTCGCGAACGGCGGGGTCATGCCCATGATGACCAGCTGCTCGCCGGGGTGGATCAACTTCGTGGAGACGACGCATCCGGAAATGATTCCGCATCTGTCGACCGCCAAATCTCCCCAGGGAATGTTCGGCGCCGCGGTAAAAACCTATTTCGCGGAGAGGGAAAATATCGATCCGTCGAAGATAGTTTCCGTCTCCGTCATGCCCTGCACCGCGAAAAAATGGGAGGCCAAACGTCCCCAGCTCTGCGACAGCGGATACCGTGACGTGGACATAGTCATCACCACCCGCGAGTTAGCGAGGATGATCAAACAGACCGGCATCGACTTCATGAACCTTCCCGAAGAGGAGTTCGACAATCCGATGGGCATCTCGTCGGGCGCCGGACAGATATTCGGCGCGACGGGAGGCGTTATGGAGGCGGCTCTGCGCACTGCGTACGAGGTCTACACCGGCAGGACGCTCGATAATCTGGATTTTCTGGACGTGCGCGGCCTGGCCGGCATCAAGGAAGCCTCGGTGGATATGGGAGACGGACTCGTCCTCAAAGTCGCCGTGGCCCATACGCTGCGCAATGCGGAGAAACTCATCGGGAAGATCAAATCCGGCGAGGCCGATTACCATTTCATCGAGATAATGGCCTGCCCCGGTGGTTGTCTAGGAGGCGGCGGACAGCCGTATCCGACGGACGCGGAAATACGCCAGTCGAGGATCGACGCCATTTACCGCGCCGACGCGAGCATGAAATACCGTAAATCTCACGAAAACCCGGCAATAATAGAGCTTTACGACACATGGATGGGCAAACCGCTGGGCGAGCGCGCGCATCATCTGCTGCACACGCACTTCACTCCGTGGGGCGGCCGTCTCAAGTAGGCTGTATTTGTAAAGAATAAACTCAAAGCCGGGATCTCCGATGATTCGGGGTCCCGGTTTTTTTTCGGGTAAATTTTTGATGACGCCTTGACGATATCTGTTGTAATATGCGGGAGGGTGGAGGTGACCGAATGAAAAAGACAGCGGATATGGTGATAAAAAACGCGGGCGAATTGCTGACGTGCAGGGACGAATCCCCCGATCTCATAGGAGTGACGCGCGGCGGGTGGGTTGCGGTGACCGACGGCAAAATCAGCATGATTGGCTCCAGAGCGGAGATCGAACCACTGATATCGAATTCCACACAGGTTCTCGACGCTTCCGGCAGAGTGGTGTCCCCCGGTTTTGTCGACAGCCATACTCATGTGGTTTTCGGCGGAACCAGGGTCGGGGAGTATTTCGCGAAGATAGAGAAGCTCTCCGGCGACGAGATAAAGCGCAGAGGGATCAGGACGGGTATCCTCACGACCCTGGAACCGACCAGGGAGCACTCTCTGGAAGAACTTTACGAAGAGACCGCCGTCCGAGTGAGGGATATGATAGTTTCGGGGACTACGACCGTCGAGAGCAAAAGCGGATATGGGCTCGACAGGGATACCGAGCTCAAACAGCTCGAGGTGAACCGTCTGCTGGAAAACCGCCTTCCCATAAGCGTGGCCTCGACGTTTCTCGGGGCGCACGGATGGCCCCACGGCATGGAAAAAGAGAAGTACATGGATTTTTTGATCAGCGAAATGATTCCCCGCGTCGGTTCCGCTCACCTTGCCGAGTTCTGCGACGCCTGGTGCGACGAGGGCCATTACACAGCCCGCGAGTGCCGGATCATACTTGAGGCGGGCCTTGACGCCGGGATGAAGCCCAAGCTCCACGAGGGAGGGTATTCGTATATAGGGGGCGCCGAAGCGGCCGCCGATGTGGGCGCCGTGTCGGCGGACCATCTCAACTACGATCCCCGTCCCTCGCTGCGCCGCCTTGCCGAAGCGGGTACAGTGGGCACGCCTCTGCCGGGCATAGATTTTGCCGTGGGGCATATACTTCCGTTTGATCCGGCCCCGATGACGGAAGAGGGGCTCGAACTCTCAATAGCGACCAACTGCTGCCCCGGATGCTGGTGCACGTCAATGCCTTTTATCATAATACTGGCCTGCCGCAGGCACGGCATGTCCTCTGAACGCGCCATAAGAGCCGCGACGATAGGCGGCGCCAAAGCACTTTCGCGTCAGGACAGGGTCGGATCGATCGAACCCGGAAAAAACGCCGACATACTGATCTGGAATCTGGAGCGGCACGAGGATATCGCATACCATTACAAGACAAATCCGATTGAGACCGTTGTCAGGGACGGCCGCGTCACAGTCAGGGACTCAAAGATCGTACAGGACATATAGGCGGGACGCTTCTGCGGAAAGCCGCATAAAATGGAGGGACATATAATGAAAAAGATAATGCTGTGCGAACTGAATATCAGCGAGGGAAAGGACTCCGGCAGGATTGAGGCAATATCGGACGCCCTTGCCTCCACGCCGGAGATAACCGTGATAGAGGTCAACTCCGACCGGGATCATAACCGCAGCGTGTTTTCCTTTATAGGGGAGCCGGAGGTTGTCCTTGACGGGGCGAAGAACGCGTCGAAAAAGGCGGTCGAACTGATAGACATGAGCTCCCATAAGGGCAGTCACCCCCGCATGGGGGCGATCGACGTCGCGCCCTTTATCCCCATACGCGAGACGGCTATAGAAGAGGCGCTCGAGACAGCCCGCCGGTACGGCAGATTCCTCGGGGAGCTCGGAGTGCCGGTTTATTACTACGAGGACGCCGCCACCAGACCGGAGCGCCGGAACCTGGTCGACATACGCAAAGGTCAGTACGAAGCCCTGCCGGAGAAGATGAAAGACGAGGCATGGCGTCCCGACGAGGGGCCGTTCGCTTTCGTCCCCAAATCCGGGGCGACAGTGACTGGCGTCCGTTTCCCGCTTATAGCTTTCAACGTGAATCTGAGGACGACGGATCTCTCGGTGGGCAAAGAGATAGCCAAAAGGATGAGGTTTTCCAGCGGCGGCCTTCGTTTCTGCCGCGCCATAGCCCTCGAGCTGGCCGATAAAAATATGGTGCAGGTCTCGATGAACCTGACTAATTATGAAAAGACTCCCATCCCAGTGGTGTTCGACCTGGTCAAATCCCTCGCCGACAGTTTCGGAGTGGGCATCGCGGAGTCCGAGCTCGTCGGCCCGCTGCCTTTGGCCGCGGTTGAGGATATCATGCGCCACTGCCTGCGGGTCAGGGCCTTCACCGCCGAACAGATAGTCGAGAGTCACCTGCTGGGCTGAAACCCGCCGATCTGCTGAAGAAATAAAGACATCCCCCGGCTCGGACACCGGGGGATGTCTTTATTTCGCGCTGTTTATTTTACGGTTCTTACGCCAGCGGTCCCGCAGCCCGTTCGACCGCTTCGAGGAGAGCTCCGCTTCCGACCAGTTCCGCTGCGGCGTTCTGATCTTTGGTGAATATACGGTCGTTCTCCATCATCTCTATCTTTTCGCGAACGGATTTGTACGCGGCCTCCGTGCCCTTTCCCAGTCTGCGCTTCTCCTGGAGATCGATCGCCTGGGCCGCGCTCATGATTTCGATGCCCAGGATCATCTTCACATGCCCGACTATCACCGCCGCCTTGCGGGCCGCGATGGTGCCCATACTGACGTGGTCCTCCTGGCCCGCGGAGGTCGGTATGGAGTCCACGCTGGCTGGGTGCGCCAGCACTTTGTTCTCCGAGACGAGGGCGGCCGCCACGTACTGCGGTATCATGAAACCGCAGTTGATGCCCCCCTGCTTTACGAGAAACGCCGGCAGCCCGTGGTTCATCGCAGGGTCTACGAGTTTCGCGATGCGGCGCTCCGAAACGCTGCCTATCTCTGACACCGCTATCCCCAGAGTGTCCGAGGCTATCGCCATCGGCTGTCCGTGAAAATTGCCTCCTGAAAACACATCCCCGCTGTCCGTGAATACAAGCGGGTTGTCGGTGACAGCGTTTATCTCGGTTTCGAACACGCTCGAGACGTATTCCAGAGCCAGCCTGCTCGCTCCGTGTATCTGCGGCGTACAGCGTATGGAGTAGGCGTCCTGAACTCTGATCTCGCCCTGACGCGTGATGTACTCGCTTCCTTCCAGCAGTTTTCTCAGGTTGGAAGCGCTGTCTATCTGTCCCTTGTGTCTGCGCGCGGCGTGTATGCGCGGATCGAAAGCGTTTATTATTCCGCGCAGCGACTCGGTCGTGAGGGCTCCCGCTATGTCCGCGGATTTTGCGAGGATAATAGCGTCGTACAGGGCATGTACCCCCACAGACGTCATGCACTGGGTACCGTTGATGAGCGCGAGGCCTTCCTTGGCCCTGAGCTGAATGACGGGGATGCCCGCCTTGTCCATGGCCTCCTGTCCGCCCATCACCTGGCCGCGGTACTCCGCGTCGCCCATTCCGAGCATCGGAAGCACCATGTGGGAGAGCGGGCACAGGTCACCGCTGGAACCGACCGATCCTTTTTCCGGTATGAGAGGGTGCACCCCTTTATTCAGCATGGCTGTCAGCGTTTCAATCAGTTCCGGCCTGACGCCTGAAAAGCCGTTTGCGAGCGAATTGGCGCGCAGCAGGAGCATGCCTCTCACCACGTGTTTCGGGAGGAGGTCGCCTACCCCGCAGACGTCGGAGAGGATAAGGTTCACCTGAAGAAGGTTGAGTTCGTCTTCCGGTATCGCGACATCCGCGAAACGTCCGAAACCGGTGTTGATTCCGTACATCGGACGCCCTTCCGCCACCAGGGCGTCGACCACTCTCCTCGAATCCTTCACCCTGAAGAGCGCCTCGTCCGCGATGGTAACTTCGGCGTTCCCCCTGGTCACGGATATGAAATCATCGAACGTCAGGTTTCCCCCGGTTAACGAAACACGTTTTGTCATAATTCTGTCCTCCCTGAGTTATTATGTATTTTGACGCAGAATTGTCCAATCGATTCTTTGATTATAGTTACATTTTTTCGCAGGCGCCTCATGGTTTTCCCACATAATGAAATTATCCGAAGAGCGCGTCAAAAATATGTAAAATATGATGCAGCATTCGATCACTTATTGTAAAATACGAATGCGGGGCGGACATAACGCCTCATTCACAAATATCTCGAGGGGGTTGAACGTATGAAAAGGATTTTTGCTGTACTGATGCTCTGTGCGCTCTTTTGTATCCCTGCGTCCGCGGCCGAGCCTATAAAGATAGGCGAGATAGCTACCGTCACCGGAGATTTCGCGGCCTATGGCGTTGCCGAAGTCGAGTCGGTCAAGATAGCGGTAAAGGAGATCAACGAAGCCGGGGGTATCCTCGGCAGGCCGGTGGAACTTATCATGTACGACTGCCGCACCCGTAACGAGGACATGGTAAATGCCGCGAGGCGTCTGGTCCAGCAGGACAAGGTCGCCGCGGTCATCGGTCCCAGCGGCTCGGGGCTCTGTATCTCGGCGGCGTCCGTATTCAACGATGGGAAAGTTGCCCATATAGGGACCCTTCCCACCAACCCGCTGGTGACTGTAGACGACGCGGGAAAAGTGAAGCCCTACACCTTCCGCATCTGTTTCCAGGATCCATACCAGGGAAGGATACTTGCCATCTTCGCGGCGCAGAACCTGAAGGCGAAGAAAGCCGGCGTGCTCCATGACGTGGGCAGCGATTATTCGCAGGGACTGCGCGAGTTCTTCGTCCAGGACTTCATAGCATACGGCGGCGAGATAGCGGCGGACGAGGGCCACCGGTCCGACGATGTGGACTTCCGCGCC
>JAISWP010000049.1 GCA_031271065.1 Synergistaceae bacterium | reverse complement strand
TAAAATAAAGAGGGATGCCCCGGCAAGGGACATCCCTTTCCCTTCTAGAAGGGAAAGGGATGTCCCTTGCCGGGGCATCCCTCTTTATTTTAATGATCGCGCCCATTGCTCCTGCGCCTGTCCGGTCTGTCGGGACGGTGGAAATTGCCTCGCGGCCTGTCCCCTCCAGGACGGGGATCCCGCCTCGGACCTCCCTCGCCTTTCGGCAGCGCCGCGTATTTGGCGTCCCTCTCTTTCTCGATCTCCAGCTGTCCGGCGAGCTCCGGGTCCGATTCGTAATCCCGGCTCGACTCTATCGCGCGCCTGCGGGAGAGGTTGATGCGGTTCATGTCGTCTATCTCCTTGACGACTACCAGCACTTCGTCCCCCACCTCGAAAGCGTCCTCTATCTTCGGTATGTGGGAAGTGCTTATCTCGCTGACGTGGAGAAGCCCCTCCTTGCCTGGGAGGACTTCCACGAATACCCCGAAGTTTATCATGCGGGTGACTTTGCCCTTGAAGTACTCTCCGGCTTTCACCTCTCTGGTGAGGTCGTTTATTATGCGGCGCGCTTCCTCCGCGGACGAGGACTCCATAGCCGAGATGAACACCCTGCCGTCGTCCTCCACGTCTATCTTCGCTCCGGTGGAGGCGACTATGGAGCGGATCGTCTTTCCTCCGGGGCCGATGATATCCCGTATCTTATCCGGGTCCACGGTGATGGTCAGGATGCGCGGGGCGTTGGGGGAGAGCTCGGGGCGCGCGCGGTCGATCGCGCCCGCCATAATGTCCAGTATCCTGAGGCGTCCGTCCCTTGCCTGTCCTAACGCCTGTTCCAGTATCGCCCTTGTGATGCCGCCGGCTTTGTTGTCCATCTGAAGGGCCGTCACTCCGTCGCGGGTGCCGGCGACCTTGAAGTCCATGTCGCCGTAGTGGTCCTCGAGCCCCTGAATGTCGGTGAGTACGCCGAACTTTCCGTCGTCCGCGATGAGCCCCATCGCCACTCCGGCGACGGCCTTTCTGACCGGCACGCCCGCGTCCATCATGGAGAGGCTGCCGCCGCAGACGCTCGCCATCGAGCTGGAGCCGTTGGATTCGAGTATATCGGAGACGACGCGCACCACGTAGGGGAATTCACCCTCTTCGGGTATCATCACGCGAAGCGCGCGCTCGGCGAGGGCGCCGTGGCCTATTTCTCTGCGTCCCGGGCCCCGCATCGGACGAACTTCTCCCACTGAGTACGGCGGGAAGTTGTAGTGTAGTATGAAGCGCTTGGGCGGTTCGTCCCACTTGAGCCCGTCGAGCATCTGGTCGTCCGTGCCTACCATCCCGAGAGTCGTGACGGCGAGCGCCTGGGTCTCGCCCCTCGTGAAAAGTGCCGATCCGTGGGTGCGGGGCAGTACGCCCACCTCGCAGGTTATCGGCCTCACTTCGTCCATCGCCCTTCCGTCTGCCCGGCGTTTTTCGTCCAGTATCAGCCTGCGGACGCCGCGTTTGACGAGTTCGTCCATGAGGGACGCTATATACGTTTTGGAGTCGGGATATTTTTCTGCGAAGTTTTCCTCCGCTTTCCGGGAGATGGCCTTGAGGGCTGAGCTGCGTTCGGATTTGGAGTGTATCTGGATGGCCGAGCGTATATCTTCGAGAAGGTTTGCCCGCATCCAATCGTCTATTTCTTCTATCCGAGGGGGTTCCGGCAGCACGGCCTTTTGTCTCCCGACGCGCGCGCGCATGTCCTCTATGAAATTCACTATCCTGTTGATTTCGCCCTGAGCCAGTTCGAGGGCGTCTATCAGAAGCGCTTCACTCACCTCGCGGGCGCCGGCCTCGACCATCGTTATCCCGCCGATGTGTCCGGCCACCAGCAGGTCCAGCTCGCAGAGCGGTATCTGGGCCTCGGTGGGGTTGATCACGAAATTTCCGTCGATGCGTCCTATCCTGACTGCCCCTATAGGTCCGCCCCAGGGAATGTCCGAAATGGCAAGAGCCGCCGATACGGCGTTCACGGCGAGAATGCCGGGCGTGTTCTCCTGATCCACCGAAAGCACCGTGGCCACGGCGTGAACGTCGTTTCGCATGTACTCCGGAAAGAGCGACCTTATGGAGCGGTCTATGACCCTGGCGGAGAGTATGGCGCTTTCCGAGGGACGCCCCTCCCGTTTTATGAATCCGCCCGGTATCTTGCCGGCGGAGTAGTAGCGCTCCTCGTAGTCGACGAGCAGAGGGAAGAAGTCGAGCCCCTCCCGCGCGTTTTCCGACATGACCGCGGTCACTAAAACCATAGTGTCGCCGCACCGAGCCGTCACGGACGCGCTCGCCTGCTTTGCCATGCGTCCCGTTTCGAATGAGACGGGCTTCCCGCCCACCTCGAGGCTAAATACATCAGCCATTTTTTTTCCTCCTATATTTTATTTGTCACCGCGACATAATATCACAACGGACGCGATAAATCCCGGGCAGAAAATACAGCGCATATATGACGACCATGTAATAAGCGAACAAACCCGCTGACTGGAAGGCTGCAGCCGCGATTGAAAACGGGTTGTCATTCCGCGTGCTGTTCGATAAAAACACCGTTATCGATAAAGACGCGTTCTTTGAAGACGACTTTTTTATCCTGGATCATCAGTGAGAGCGGATATGGCGAATCCGTCAGATAAGCGAATATGACTGGGAAAACGTCCTGGTTTATCAGAAGGTTCGCGTCGTATTTGGAGGCCCTTTCCCCGTCAGGCCAGCGAATGGCTACTAACGCGCCGAAACGGTCGCGTATCATCAGCTCCGTTATTTCCTCGGGCGGATAATCGGCAAGCATGAGTCCGTCGCCGGTTAGGTGAGGCCCGTGGTCGCCCATTATGATGATGATTGCGGAAGGGTCTTTGGACAGTATCACATTTATATCTTCCTCTATCTTTGGGAGGGATGCGTTGTAACGTTCGATAAACAGTTCCGTCTCGTTTGGGAGAAGTTTTCCAGAGATCTGCGCGTGTGACGGGAAATTCACGTGTATTGCCGTAAACCACGGGCCTTCCTGTAAAGGCACTTGGCTGTGCAGGAAGTCACGCATATCATCATCTGTGTAAATTCTGAACCCTGCGGCGTCGAACCTGAATTCCCCGAAAAAAATCCCTTTTATGAGCGCGGCTAACGGGTCGAGGACTTTAGTATATTTTTTTGCGGGGTGAGGAAATGAAACATCTGTGAAGGAAGCCCCCTTGGTCATAGACCCATGTTGAATATCGCAGGTTTTATATCCGTTTTGAGAGAATATGCGAAAAGCTCTCCCCTTTCCGGCAATCAGATCTGTCAATTTCTTGCTGAAAATTCTCATTGTATTAAGCGGGCCGTCTTCATCTTTATGTACGGCAAAATCAAAAGTCTGGGACATGCTTTGGATGGAAAAGTGTCCAAGGGAATAAGTATTCTGATATATCTTAAAATTATACTTTTTCAGTATTTTTTCGAGCGGGGAGATATCGACTCCAAGGGCCTCGAAAGTTTTCAGGTCGGCTAAAGAGTCATAAACAAGAAGAAAGGTACTGCGGCGATCGCCTTCTTCAATGACGATATTTTCCCGGTCCTCCTCATTCTCGCTTAATGTCATGGTCCTGGAGACGTCTTCAATCTCTGAGGAGTATAATATTATCCCTTTTACAGCGTCGTTGGATATAAATAATAAAGAAAGCAAAAATAGGGCCGGCAATGTGATCGCTATTTGCCTGCCATTTATTTTTTTGCTGCATATCCAGACAAATACTGGGATAAAAATTATCGCAAATCCCAGCGTCGGCGTTCCGAACCTCCTGAAAAACCC
>JAISWP010000037.1 GCA_031271065.1 Synergistaceae bacterium | reverse complement strand
AAGAGATACTGCCCGCGCCGGACCGGACGGGGCAGCTGCCAACGAGTCAGGCCCCGACGCCGCATCACATGCGCGCCTCCAGGTAGACGAACGCTCTAAGCCCCTTCGACAAGCAGATTTTCTGCAGCGCGGCGAGCATCGGAGCAGGCCCGCAGGCCAGGATGACGTCCGGAGTCCCCTCCGTCAGCGACTCGGACAATTTATCCGTCACGATGCCTCCGACAGAGAGCGAGACCTCTCCGTACAATTTGAACTCGTCCGCGCAGTACGCCGTTCCCTCGCTCCGGAAGCCGAGAAACGACTTTATCCTGAATCCATCGGAAGCGCGGGAGAGGTACTCCGCGGCGTACAGCAGGGGCGCCGCGCCTATGCCGCCGCCCGCGAGCCATATATCCTTCACGCCGCTGCCGGAGAACTTCTCCGCGGCGTAAGAGTTACCCAGCGGAAGGAGAGCGCGGAGCCCGTCTCCCGCACGCGTGCGGACAAGAGCGTCCGTTCCCCGTCCGGAGTTTCGCACTATCAGCCTTATCTCGGATTTATCCGGTTTGAACCCCGCGATGCTTATGGGTCTGCGCAGAAAAACTCCGGGAACAAAGACGTGCGCGAACTGCCCGGGAAGGGGTACGGCGCGCGATTTTGGAAGCTCCAGCCGTATGTCGCTGATCCCCTCCGCTAAGGGTTCGTTTCGCGTTACGACTGCGGCCGCGTCCTCAGCCCCGCTTTTCACGCCTTCCGGTCTCCGCTTTTATGAACCGGGGATATCATCGGCGGGAGCATGCCTTCGGCAGGACTCTCTCGATATCCGCCTTCATGCGCTCCACTTCCGTCCTGGCCGCCGAGGCGAAGTCCTGCCCGCCGGTCTTTTTGTAAGCGCATATTATGCTTCGGGAAGCCGCGATTACCGCGCCTCCGCCATTATCGTCAAAACAGGGGGCGAGATGTTCGGCTGACGCCCCCTGCGCTCCGTAACCGGGCAGGAGGAAGAACGTGCGCGGCATCATTTTCCTCAGAGCCGCTCCCTGTTCAGGGTACGTCGCTCCGACGACTGCCCCGACCGAACTGTAGCCGCTCTCGCCGATCATCTTCTTTCCCCACTCCGATACATGGTCAGCGACCCTCATGAACAGGGGGCGCCCGTCGTCCGTCAATATGTCCTGAAACTCCCCGCTGGAGGGGTTCGAGGTCTTTACCAGAGCGAATATCCCGTTTCCGGCCGCGGCGCAGTCCTCCAGGAAAGGGGTCATTCCGTCTGTGCCGAAATATGGGTTTACGGTGAGAAAATCAGCCCTGAAGGGAGAGTTTTTTTTGAGATAAGCCCCGGAATATGCCTCGGCGGTGGAGCCTATGTCCCCGCGCTTGGCGTCGACGATCACGACATAGTCCATCTGGCGCGCGGCCGATATGGTCTGCCTCAGGCAATCCATTCCGCTCACGCCCAGCAGTTCGTAATACGCCGCCTGGATCTTGACGCAGGGCACCATGTCCCGCAATTCGCGCATCAGTTCCCTGTTGAAGGCGAACACGGCTTCCGCCCTGCCTCCCTCCTCGATGTAGGGGCGGGCGAAACCCTCCGGCACGTACTCGAATTTCGTATCGAGCCCCAAGGCTACCGGGAGCCCTTTGCTCTTTATCGCCTTGACCAGCCTGTCTATCTGCACTCTCATTTCCCTCCATACGCGATCTGCCCGCCGGCTATGGTGTATTTCACAGCGCCGGTCAGTTCGCACCCTCCGAAGGGGGAGTTATGTCCCTTGCTCACGAATTTCGATGGGTCGACAACCCATTTCTCGTCCGGAGCTATTATGACAAGGTCGGCGGACCGTCCTTCCTCCAGCGTCCCCGCGTCCAGGCCCAGGATCGCGGCAGGGGCGGATGTCATCTTAGCGAAGAGTTTCTCCGGAGTCATGAAACCTCCTTTGACGAGAACGGTCCAGCAGATTCCGAAGGCGGTCTCGAAGCCGGAAATGCCGTTTGCCGCTATCGCGTACTCCACGTTTTTGTCATCTATGTGATGGGGCGCGTGGTCTGTCGCTATGCAGTCGATCGTGCCGTCGGCAAGAGCCTTGATCAGTGCCTTCCTGTCCTCTTCGGTGCGTAAGGGAGGATTGACTTTTGTGAACGTATCGTAGCTTTTCACCCATTCGTCCGAAGCGTATATGTAATGCGGCGCAGTCTCGCATGTGACCGCGGCTCCGCGCTCCTTGGCCTCTTTTATTATCCTGGCCCCTCCCGCCGTGGAGACGTGGGCGATGTGAACGCCTGTATTTTCTATCTCCGCGAGCATACAGTCGCGCGCGATCATGACCTCTTCGGCCGCCCTCGTTATGCCGGGCAGCCCGAGGGCGGTGGACCAGCTGCCTTCGTTCATCAGGCCGCCGTTCACCAGGTCGGTGTCCTCCGGATGCGATATTATTTTGATGCCGAATCTTTTGGCATAGCAGAGGGCAAGCCTCATCTTCTGCGCGTTTTTCACGCATCTGCCGTCGTCCGACAGGGCAGTCGCTCCCGACTCAGCGAGTTCTCCGGCTTCCGTCAGTTCCTCTCCCTCGAGCCCCTTGGTGATCGCGGCTATGGGATATACTCGGACCGGACCGGCGATGGACGCTTTTTTCCTGATGAACTCCGTTACCACCGCGTTGTCGTTGACCGGGTTCGTGTTCGGCATGCAGCATATCGACGTGAATCCGCCGCGGGCCGCCGCCGCGGCGCCGCTGGCTATATCCTCTTTTTCCTCGTAACCGGGCTCTCTCAGGTGGCAGTGTATGTCCACGAGCCCAGGAGCCGCGTACATTCCGGAGGCGTCTATGACGCGCGCTCCGCCGCACTCCAGGTCCCTGCCTATTTTGGCTATTCTGCCTTCCGAGACGAGTATGTCCAGTTCCTTTATGCCATCCGGCAGGACGGCCTGCCCGCCCTTTACGAGAATTTTATCTCCGCTCATCGCCATATACCTCCAGTTCAGGGTTTCTGCCTGGTCAGCATGAAAAGGAGCGCCATGCGGACCGCCACGCCGTTGGTGACCTGTTCGTCTATCTTCGAGTCGGGGGACGCCATCACTTCGCTTGATATTTCGACGCCTCTGTTGACGGGGCCCGGGTGCATCACGAGGGCATGAGGGCGTGCCGCTGCGATTCGCTCCTCTGTGAGACCGAAAAATTTGCGGTACTCCCTGATGGAGGGGAAGAGTCCCTTTTTCTGCCGCTCCAGCTGTATCCTGAGGCCCATTACGACGTCCGCGCCCCTGACCGCGTCGTCCACTCTGTCCGTGACCTCGATGCCGAGTCCCTCCAGATCCGGGATCAGAAGCGTCGGGGGTCCGGACGCCACGACGGAAGCGCCCATCTTTGTCAGTCCGTAGATGTTCGACCTGGCGACTCTGCTGTGCCTGATGTCTCCCACTATGGCGACCCTGAGCCCCTTGATCGATCCGAAACGCTCCTTCATGGTGTACATGTCGAGGAGAGCCTGGGTCGGATGCTCGTTGACCCCATCCCCGGCGTTTATGACGGCTGCTTTGACATTGCGCGCCATGAGGTGGGGCGCTCCGGTCATCGGGTGCCGCATTATCATCACGTCCGTGCCCATGACGTCCAAGGTGCGCGCGGTGTCTATCAGCGTTTCGCCCTTTGAGACGCTGGAGGCCGACGCGGATATATTGGACGCTGTGCCGGACATATACTTGCACGCGAGTTCGAACGACATCCTGGTTCTGGTGCTGTTTTCATAAAATACGGTTATTATCGACTTTCCCTGAAGATGGGGGGTCTTTTTGTTGTTGGAGGTTATCACCACTTTCATCAGTTCAGCGGTGTTCAGTATCTCATGTATCTCGTCGGCGCTCGTCTCCCGCAGTCCGAGCAGGTCTTTCGATCCCAGCATTCTCATTCGTCCCCCCCGTCTGTGATATCCAGTACCAGTACGCAGTTCTCGGGCTCGAAGGGCGCTATTTTCACCGCGATCATCTCGCTCCGCGACGTCGGGACGTTCTTTCCGACGAAATCCGCCCTGATCGGAAGCTCCCTGTGCCCCCTGTCGATCAGGACCGCCAGCTGTATCGTGCGCGCGCGCCCGACCTCCATTATCGCCTCCATCGCGGCCCTTGTGGTGCGCCCCGTGAAAAGCACGTCGTCCACCAAAATTACGTCTTTGTCGGTGATGCTGAAAGGAATGTCGGTGCCGTTGATGACTGGATGCTCCGCCAGAAGGGACAGGTCGTCGCGGTAAAATGTGATGTCGAGCCTCCCCGTAGGTACTGCGGCGTTTTCCACCCTTCCTATGTGCGAGGCGAGCATCTCCGCCAGAGGCACCCCGCGGCGCTGTATCCCGATCAATACTATGTTGCCCGTTCCCTTGTTCTTCTCGATGATCTCGTGTGCGATGCGCTGGACCGCTCGTTTCATAGCGGTCGCGTCCATTATCCGCGCTTTTTCCCTCACAAATAACACCTCCGCAATGTTTTGGCGCAAAAAAACACCCTGCCGTCCTAAAGGCAGGGTGCAACTCGCTTATACTCCGCCTTTCCGGCCTCACTGGACCGAATTAAAGGACTCAATTTTCAACTGAGGGCATTTTATCATAAATACCGGTTTTTGTCACGGAGACGATTTTTTGAGTTTCCGACCCGGGGCCGCGCGAAAGCTGTACGTTATTTCCCGGCCAGCTTCATCAGGCTGTTCAGTTCTTTTGTCAGGGGATTGATTTTGGCTCCGGAGGCCTGCTTTGAAAGGGCCGTTTTTGCCTCGGTGGCCTTACCCCAATAGGCTTTGTTGGCGTCGCCGTTCACGTTGATGGTGGACCCGCTGAGCGCCATGCCCGCGAACAGACCTTTTGACATGGAGTAGCTGTATATCGACGCGTCGAGCCTGGAATCCGTCGCGGCCTGGGCGTCGCGTCCCACCGGGCCGGCTGCCACGCTGACGTCGCCGCCCAGCTTGAAGCTCTTGCCGCCCGTGAAAGCCTGGAGGCCCTCCTGGTTCGTTATGACCAGAACGAGGCCGACTTCCTTTATGCCTATCTGAAGGCCGAACGATCCGCCCACTAAAGACGCGAACGACGGGCCGTTCCACCCTCCCTTGGAATTTTTCACCAGCACTACGCCCTCGCCGTGCATTCCGCCGATTCCGAGCCCGGCCTGTATCAAATTTGGAAAGATGGCTATCGCCTTGCCGGATTTGGCGGTCTGCGCCATTGTTTTAACGTCGTCCTGAGCGCTCATTTTTTTGATGAGCTCGGCGGCCAGCCTGATGTGCTTCTCATGCTGGGCCTCTGCGGCCAGCGCCGCCGCCGCCGACATAGTCAGGCAGAATACCAGAACTGCCACGGTAAATTTCAGCGCTTTGCCTCGCAGCGATCTTTTCATATTGTCATTCCTCCTCGCGGTTATGGTTTATCCGAGCGTTTCGGTCCAAGTCATTCGATTATCCGCGTCAAAATCCGAATTTATCACTTCCCATTGCCTGGTCTCGTATTCCGGACAGCAGGGTCACGCCCCTGGTCACGTCGGACTCTATCCTGGCCACCACTATCCATCTGCCGCCGAAGTCGTTCCATTCCGCTTCGGACAGGCCCCGGAATGCCGCCGGTCTGCCGAAAAAATTTTTCCCGGCGGTCGTGAGCTGTGAAAATATGGCCTGCTGTTCTCCCCTTGACTTTGTCCTCCACGTCACGCGCGTCGCCCTGACGGTATCCGCGTCGTGCAGTACGTCCAAGAACCACGAATCTCCGGACGAACCCCACCTGAGTACCCCTACCCCGAGATTCTTATCCATGACTCTGGATGACGCCGGCCGGCCCAGAAACTCCCTCGCGTCAGGCAGATATTCTCCGGGAGGGACCTTGTCGAGCAGTATGAAGGCGCCCTTTGCGGACAGAGCCGCGCTTGCCTGGGAAGCCAGAAATATTGCCGAAAGAAGGCCCGCGAATATGAAATATCTCCTCATCCGGTCCTCATGGAGCCCCGCCGAGCCGGTCCAGCTGCTCCTGCATCCCCCTCTGGCGGTTTCTGTCCATCGAGACGAGGGATTGGGCGGCGTCTATGACATTGCCCGGATTTTCCTCCGAACCGATTATCGTCCCGTAAGGCGTTTCCGTCTCCGGTATGCTTGTCACGGGACCGGTGGCTGCGCCGAAGTACGCGGCGGCCATAAAACCGATGATCACCGCCGTGATGAGCGTTCCGACCGCTGCGAATATTCTCAGCTCACACATCTCCTTCATTTTAACGATAATTCATACCGTATATAATTATAAATAATAAGATGTGCCTTAGACAAGTAAAACGGAAATTACTCAATAGAAATAATCAAAATATGGAGGGATTCTATTGGAAGTCGGTTCGTCTGTGAGGGCTTTTTTGTGTGTCACGCTTCCCGATGCCGAATTGGAGAGTCTGGGGGCGTTCGTCGTGTCGCTGGGAGTATTCCCGGGCTTCAGGTGGGTTGGCTCGGAGCGGCTTCACATAACGCTCAGATTCCTGGGCGACGTGACGGCTGATCAGGTCATGAAGCTCGACACCAATCTGTCCGGGCTGGGCGGCAGACCTTTTGACCTGTCTCTGAGCGGGGTCGGGGCATACCCGTCCCTGTCGCGTGTGAAAGCGCTGTGGCTCGGCGTTAAGGACGGCTCCGGGCAGCTTGGCCGCCTCGCGGCCCTCGTCGAGAAGGCGTCAGTTTCCGCCGGCTGCGAGCCGGAACCTCGCAGATTCCATCCGCATCTCACTCTCGCGAGGGCCAGAGCGGAGCGCGGCGCAGCCCCTCTGCCGGACGAACTCGCGGGGCGCCTGAGCGAGGCCCCGGCGATATCCTGGACGTGCGATTCCTTCACGCTTATGAGAAGCGAACTCGCCAAAACCGGGCCCTCATATACCCCTATGCGGCGGTATCCCTTTTAATTCTTGCGGTAGGCCCGATTGCAATGCGGCTTCGTTTACACTATGATATCACGAGACTGGAAAGGGGATTTGCGTATGAGAGATACAAAGCCCGCGAAGGGCGGGAACCCCGGAGGCAGGATTTATGAGATAGAAAAACCGGTCAGCCGGAGGGTGCTGGAGACGGCGTCGTTTCTCTGCGGGGCGAGCGTAATGGTGCTCGAGATGGCAGGTTCGCGCGTAGTCGCTCCGTACATGGGAACCTCGCTTGTGGTCTGGACGTCTCTCATAGGGGTGATCATGGCCAGTCTTACGCTGGGTTACTGGTTCGGCGGGATTATGTCGGACAGATACCCCAGCTGCGATCTGCTCGCGAAGATCATCGGAGGGGCGGCGGCGGTCACCGTGATAGTCGGGTTTGTGTCGAACCCTCTTTTGAGGGTTCTGAGTTCCGGCGTGAGAAACGTCTATCTCGGCTCATTCATAGCCGCGGTATGCCTCTTTGCGCTTCCCAGCGCGCTTCTCGGGATGGTTTCGCCCTTTATCGTCAGGATATCCATCCGGGCCGTAGCGTCGTCCGGGGGAACGGTCGGCAGGTTTTCCGCCATATCGTCCGCCGGCAGCATACTGGGGACTTTTCTCGGCGGTTTTGTGCTCATATCGGTATTCTCATCTCAGACCATACTGTTCATAACAGCCGCTGTCCTTGGGATCACGGCGCTGATCCTCCGTACGGGAGGGGCGGAAAGGGCGAAAATAACAGCTTCGATCATAGTGCTGGCGGCTCTGCTGGGTTATATGAGCGAGAGGGGTGATCTGCCCATGAGTCCCGAAGGCATAACTATCGATACCCGCTACAACAGCATCAGGGTGATGGAGCGCGCCGCTTTCGGCACGGATTTGAAAGTGAGAATACTGCAGACCGACCCGATGGGCGCTCAGTCGCTGATGTACGTGGACAGGCCCAATGATCTCTACAGCGACTACACCAAGTTTTACGACCTTGCCTTCCACTACAGGCCCGACGTCAAAAACATTCTGATGCTCGGAGGGGGAGGCTACTGCGTCCCCAAACATCTTGGCGTCACCAGGCCGGAAACGGCTGTCGACGTGGTGGAGCTGGACCCGGGGATAACGGACGCGGCCCGCAGATATTTCAACCTCACCGACAGAGAGAACCAGAGGATATTTCACGAAGACGCCCGTATCTTCCTGAACCGGGCGGCAGCGAGCGGGGAGGTGAAATACGACGCGATATTCGAGGATGTGTTCGGTTCGTCGTATAATATCCCCTTCCACATGACGACGGAAGAGTGCATGAAGAACATCAAAGCGGCGCTGTCCGACGACGGCGTGTTCATCGTAAATATCATCTCGTCCCTGGACGGCGAGCTTTTCAGCGGAATATACTCCGGCATAGCCTCGGCATTTCCTGTCGTCATGATTTATCCCGCAACGTACCCGAACAGTTTCGCGGTGCGCCAGAACATCATGATAGTGGCGCTTGCCTCGGACGAAATTCCGAACAGAGCTCCCGAGAACGACTATATGGCGTCCCTTCTGGCCCACAGATGGACAAATCGCTTCGAACCGAGGATAGCCGCATTCACTGACGCTTTCGCGCCCGTGGAGAAGTACTCCCTTAATTTGTAATCACATTATGAATCGGCTGAAAAAAACCGTACTCTATTCGGTGATATTGACAGTGTTCGCCGTCTCGGCGTTCTTCGTGAACGAGCTGCGGACCCTGCGCGAATATGAGGAACATCCGGAGTATCTGCGCGGCAAAGACCCCGCCGTCCCCCGTCAAGCCGCGCAGGCCGGGGATTTCGTCGAACCGGCGGACGGCAGGACCGGTCCTATGAGCGCGCCGGAGCTGGCGTGGCTGCTGCGCGAGGGCATCGAACTGAACGTGCTGGAAGATATCGCGGAGGAAGGACGTGTCCTCGAACTGTACAACGGCAAAGTCCGAAAGTACAACAGCCTCGCCTCCGTCATAGAGTATAAAGAGAGCGATATGCGGGACGCGCTGCAGACCGTGGAGCGGCGGAAAGCGGATATCGTCCGGGAGGCCGAGGCAAAATACATGGAAATGTCGATGCCCGGCGAGGTAAAAAGCGATCCCGGCGCGTCCCTCGTCTGGTACGCGCAGAAGTATCTGCGGATGCTGGGTTATTATCCGGGCAGCGCGGACGGACGGCTGAACGAGGGAATTGTCTCATCGGTGAAGATGTTCCAGATAATGAAAGACGTTCCGGCTGCGGGGCAGATCGACGAGGAATTGGTAGCCGTTCTGCGTGAGTTTTGGACAGCCCGCAAGATCCCCCGAAACGTCGGCTTCGGCGCCGACTAGGCCGCTTGGCTGGACTGGGCTGATTCCCCTCCCTCTCTGCTCTTTATGAAGGCTTCTTCCATGGCTGCGGAAAATATTCCGTACTCCATCCTGCTGGCCCCGTTGTAGAAATAAAGCGCGCCGCGGACCCGCGGATTGACCGCGGTCCTCACCGCTTCGTCAAAGAGATCCTGCGGCAGTGTGATGATGCGGCCCAGAAGTGTCTTGGCGCCTGTCTGAGGCGTCTCCGGCAGGAGTATTTGGACGCGTCCGTCATGCATCAGGAAGCCGCAGTCGGTGGTGCGGAGGGCGGACTGTATTCTGGTCTTGAACGCGTTGTCGAGCATCACGGCCTGTTCGTTCGTGAGCGTGACGTCGGCTCCGGGCTCGAACGTCAGGGCGACGAGAAGACCTGAGAGCGGGCGTTTGTAGCGCTGGGCGCGGCTCACCTCTTCCGGGCCTCTTGTCTTGCGGTATTCGTCGGTATAAAGTCCGGTCTCCCTGTCGTATATGGACATCCCGGCGTCGGCCGGCGGAGCCTGTACCGCGGTCTCGCCGCCGACGGGCCGCCTGAGCGAGAAATAATACCGCGCGCCCTCTTTTTCCTGAGTTACGAGCCAGCGGCCCGATTCCAGCACCACCTCGTCGCTGTCCAGGGATATAACTTCGTTGATCATGTCCCCTGCGATCGAATCAGCCGCTTTGCCCACGGCCTCGCAGAAACTCGTTGTGGCTCCCGCTATCATCCCCCTGCTGTCCGTATAGCATAC
>JAISWP010000276.1 GCA_031271065.1 Synergistaceae bacterium | reverse complement strand
CATCTTCAGCGGGGCAGACGGATCGATGGCGGAGGCCGCTCCTATGGCGGAGAAGAGGGCGGCTGCGCCGAGCCTGCCGAGCAGCTCGCCGAGCACAGCCCCGGAGAAAACGAGAAGAGCGCCTTCGAGCCAGGAGATGAAAATGAGCGTGGATTCAGGCGTCCCAAGGATGCGCAGCAGCACACGCTCACGTCTGCGCGCCGCCGCGGCCCAGTACAGCACGAGCACGGTCGACAAAAGAGCGCAGGCCACGACAGCGTAGACCACGGCGGATAAAAACGCCTCGCCTCTCCCCATCATGGAAAAAAGTCTTATGACAGTCTGGGCCGGGAATACAATCTGCGCCTCGTCATCGCTCTGGAACGAGACCGCCAGGCTGTAAGCGTCGGTATAAGAAACGGGCCGGACCATTACCGCGGTTATCTCGCCGTATTCTCCCTCGTCTCCCTCATGAGGCTCCCCGCCGTCCTCGTCTTCCCCCTCATTTTCATGATGGTGCTCCTCCCAGATGGATTCGAGAGTTACGAATACCGCCCTGTCGTAAGGACCTCCGGCATTACGCGCTATCCCTACGACGCGAAAGTCGGCGTCATGCTCGATGCCAGCCGTAATGCCGTGGGACGTCCGGAACGAGTCTCCTATCGCGAGACCGGACTCCGACGAGACTTTGGAACCTATGACCGCCTCGAAGGTCTCTTCGGCCCACCTGCCTTCGCCGAGCTCTATCCAGGGAGGAGCCGAAGCCGCCGGACGGACCGACAGAATATCCCGAGTGGTGCCCACCACCGGATAACCTCTGTAATTGTCGCCGAAAGCCAGAGGCACGGCGAGCCCGACGCGCGAGTCCCTCCTCAGTTCCTCATAGGATCCCCAGGAAATGTTTCCCGCAGGGGAGTCCTGGAGAAAGACCGTGTTCAGGACCATCTGATAGGGACTGCCCTTGGCGCCGGCAATCAAGTCGAAAGGCTCGACCGCCTTGACGAGTCCCGCGCGCAGTCCCTGCACCGCAACGAAGAGAGCCACGGCAAGGGCCGCTGAAAACGCCGTAACGGCGATCACCGAGAAGGTCTGGAACGGCCGCGAGGTCAGATGTCTCAGCGCTATTTTCGCTTTAGTACGAAGTTTCATCGCGCACCGGGCCTCCTTAGCCCGACTCTTCTGGGGAAACGTTCTATCACAGCTTCGTCGTGAGTGGCGACGAGCAGGAGGGTCTGCGACTCGGCGCAGAGTTCGAGCAGCATATCCATCACGATCTCGGAGTTACCGGCGTCGAGGCTGGCAGTGGGCTCGTCCGCCAGGACGAGCGGCGGCCTGCGGACGACCGCCCTCGCGACAGCCGCCCTCTGGCGCTCTCCGAGACTCAGCCCGGCGGGGCGATGATTGCGCCTCCCGGCCAGACCGAGACGATCCAGCAGAGAGGCCGAGCGTTCCGGTATCTCTTCTTCCGGGACGCCGGATATTTCAGCCGCCAGCATCACGTTTTCCAGAATGTCGAAATCCGGCAGCAGGTTGATATCCTGAAATACGTACCCTACATTTTCGGCCCTCCACGACGAGGACATCCCGCCAAGGGAAGCCAGGTCGACTCCGCCGAAACGGACATTGCCGCCCGACGGAGCGGATATTCCCGCCAGTATATCGAGCAGAGTGGTCTTTCCCGAACCGCTGGGGCCGGTAACGGCGATGGCCTCGCCGCGTCCGGCGTCGAGATGTTCCAGCTCGAGCGCCGTAATTTTGCCTCCCGGCTGATCGTATTCCTTGCTAAGTGAACGAATTTCCAAGAGCGGGCAGTTCTCTGTCCGAGCGTTCATCTGGCTTCACCGAGTTTCGTCGCGTATATACGCACCAGGCTGACGAAGCCCGTCGCCTCATCGGTTTTGGTCCCCAGCTCCAGCCTGCCCTCGACCCGGATCGGACGATCGAAGGGCAGGGCGGTCACCGGGCTTTTCAGATAGACCACGACTATGTCGTAGGGCCAGTCCGCGTCGGACGAACAGAACGGGCATATCGACATCGGCACTCTTGTGAGGACGAAAAAGTCAAGAGTCGGTTTAAGAGGCGGCGCCATGAACCCTTCCATGACCACCGGCTGATTCTCCAGCGATTTCAATTTTTCGGACAGCGCTATCCCCCTCGATGTGACTGTCCCGTACATCTCGCCGAACCTCAGAGGCGCCGCCGCCCCGTAAGCGGGGACGCCTCCGGCGAGGCAGACCAGCGCCGTTAAAGGGAGCAGCGGCAGTAAAGCCGCCGCTCCCTTCCGGAGGTGGTGTATGAAGTGCACGGAGGGCTCCATCGACACTCTCACCGCGTTCCGCTGTTTTCGGAAGTTATTTCTTCGCGGGGTCCAAGCCGAGGGCCCGCACGATTCCGAAGAAAACTTCCGTGTTCTCCATCACGCCCTTGAAGTAATCGGCCCCCGGCCCGCCGGCGGAGAGGGGGACGTCGTCCGCGGCGTGGACCTCCTGGGACTCGCCCAGGGGGATGTTGCCGGGGTAGAATGTTCCGTCAGGGTCGCGGCTGGCGTTGCCCACCGCGGCGTCGCCGGACATGATGGCGGGTGATACCGGCCTGGGGTGAAATTTGAAGCCCTCGTAATAGTCGGGATGGTTCGCGTACTGCACCGCGAGCGTCACGTCGGGGGCCGGGCTGTCCGGGAAGCCGTCCTTATCCGCGTCCGAGAAGGTGGGATACCCGGCGCTCGCGTAGGTACGGACCGCGTGCCGCCCCGTTTTGCCGTCTTTTTCATGGTATGTGCCTGTGATGCTGGTGCCGTGCGAGTGGTCGGCCGTGACCACGATGAGGGTCGAGCCGTTTTTCTCCGCGAACTGGCGTGCGATGCCTACGGCACGGTCCATCTCTATCGTGTCGTAAGCGGCGCGCTCCCAGTCCATCGCGTGAATCTGCTTGTCGATGCAGGCGCCCTCCACCATGAGGAAAAAGCCACTCTCGTTGGCGCTCAGGACGTCTATGGCCTTCTTCGTCATCTCCATCAGGTTCGGCTGATTTGTGAAATCGCCGAGGACCGCCGGGTCCTTTAGCATCTCGCGGTCGATGTAGACGTTCATATTGTCCAGATTGAAAAGACCCAGTATCTTGTCTCCCTTTGCCGCCGCAAGCTCCGCGCGGTCGCCGGCGAATACGTATCCCTTGGACTCGAACTCCTCGATGAGATTCCGATCGTCCTTGCGCTGCGAGCCGGGCGTGCTCTGGGGGAGAAACTGCCTGGAGCCGCCGCCGAGTATGACGTCGGCCTTGAGCATCTCGCCGGCTATGAAATTCTGCTCGGCGCGCCTGCGGGTATGGGCCACGAAGGCGGCGGGGGTCGCGTCGGTGATATTGGCGGTGGAGACGAGGCCCACCGACATGCCGGCCGCCCTGGCGAGTTCGGCCAGATTCTGCACCTTCGGATGCTTCAAGGGGTCCTTGTCGGAGTTCTCGTAGACGCCCATCGCGTTGACCACCGTCTTGTGCCCGGTGGCGTAGGCGGAAGCGGCGTTGGCGGAGTCCGTCACCAGCGAGTCGTAACCGGAGGTGGAGATGAGGGCCGTACCCTCGTTCAGCTGTTCCATCTCAAGAAGCCCGTTATATTTGCCCGAAGATATCCCTTTGGATAGAATGCGGGCGATCTGGCGGCTGGGAAGCCCCATGCCGTCGCCGATGAAGAGGATGACGTTTTTGGCCTGCTGCTTTTGCGGGGCCGCCACCGTGTAGACCACGCTTTTTTTGAGCGGCGTCCCGTCGGAGACGGCCTCCACCTCGACCTTTATCTCCCCCGGCTTGGTCAGCGTCACATCGCTGAAGCGGACGCCGGAAAGCGAACTTTCGTTTTTCAAAACCGGAGAGACGCCGAACACCTCGGCGGCATCCTTCCCGTCGATTAATATCTTGATCTCGCCCGATTTTGCTCCCCGAAGCTCCACCTCCATATCGAACTTCGCTCCCGCCAGAAATTTGGCCCTGTCGATCGGCAGAACCACTATCTCGGAAGCACTCGCCGCGGACGCGCCGATTACGGCGCCCGCCAGCAAACCGGCAGCCGTGACGGAAAAAAACTTTACACCTCTGCTGAAATTCACATTTACACCTCCCAGGATCTGATGAGGTGATATTAAAAATAATTTGTGTAATCTATGGGATGTTCGGTGTAAAAAAATTGTAAAAGCGCCGGACAAAGTCCTGGAGCGCGCCTGCCTCGGACGAAAGAGCCACTGGAATATCCGGCCGAAGCCCGGCGGGCCGTCAGTGCCCGGTGCCGGCCAATTTCCTGGCGGCGTCCTCCTTATGTTCCAGAATATACTTTTCTATGCAGCGTCTCAGCACTTCCGCCGCACTCGTACCGTTAGTCGCGGCGATACCCATGAAAGCGTTTATTATCTCCTCGTCGTGCCTCACAGACAGGGCTTTCAATTTCTTCACGGCAGCCGTATCCCCTTCAACCTGAAAATATCTGTCACGGCGGAAGAATAACATCATAATAAAATAAAGTCAAAGGGCGATATTTCTTTAAAATTTTAAAATAATCTTGTTTTAATGTTTTTAAATAATATTACTGTAATGCAATTAATATTTTCCATATTTTTGCGTTTACTCCTATAAATAAGCATGTTTATTTTGATATTTTAGCTTGTTATCGCTTATTTTATGGTAAATTTATTTTAAAATCATAAAAAAATGTGTTTTAATAGGTGGTATCAAACTTACTGCGGCGCCGTGGCCGAGCGGCCGGGTACACTCAGGGAAACGGAGATGCCGCCCGAATCGCCGTGCGCGGCCGCCTCCGCGAAAGACGCGATACGGTCAGTGCGGCTGGGAAAGAAGGAGCGGCATGAGATGCTTTGGGTGTTTTTTCAGATGGATGAAACTGCGCGGCGCGGAAAAGGAAATTTGTCATTTAAAAAGACAATTGGAGGAAAAAGAGGAAGAACTGGCGCACCTTCGCAGACTGCTGACCGCTTTTAAAAAATCCTACAGGAACAAGGAAGCGGAGTGAATCTTCCCCGCCCTCCCGCGCCCGGCCTCACTCACACCGCTCACTCCGCGGGCCTCCCGTTCGGGCCGGATCGATTTTTATCCGCTCCGCTCGTAGATGTCGCGTCCGCGGGAGTCTATGGCGACTATCGCCGGGAAATCCTCCACCTCAAGGCGGCGGATCGCCTCGGTACCGAGATCGGGGAAAGCGACGAGCTCCGCGCTCCTCACAGTGCGCGACAGAAGGGCGGCCGCTCCGCCGACCGCGGCAAGATAAAGCCCCCCGCACCGGACTATGGCGCGGTGTACCTCGGCGTTCCGCAGCCCCTTCCCTATCATCACTTTCAGCCCGTGCTCCATCAATATGGGAGAGTACGCGTCCATGCGGCCGCTGGTGGTCGGGCCTATCGACCCGACGGCGAACCCGGGCCTCGCCGGGCTCGGTCCGGCATAGTAGACGGCGGTCCCCAAAAAGCCGAAGGGCATGGGCTCGCCCCGTTCCAGCATCTCCACCAGCCTCTTGTGCGCCGCGTCCCTGGCCGTGTACATGACGCCGGTGAGAGCCACCCGGTCGCCCGCCTCCAGAGGCGCTATGGCTTCGTCCGTTATGGGAGTCGATATCCTTATCCTCTCTTTTTGCATAGCGGCGCGCCTACAGCGTTATCTCGACGTGGCGGGTGGAGTGGCACCCTATGCTGACCGCCACCGGCAGCCCCGCGATGTGCGTCGGAAACGTCTTTATGTGGACGGCCAGCGCCGTGGTCCTGCCGCCCAGCCCGGCGGGACCTATGTCCAGGGCGTTGATGGCTTCGAGCAGTTCGCGTTCCAGTCCGCTCCATATCCAGTTCTCGCTGGAGGAACCCACAGGGCGCGTCAGCGCCTGTTTTGCCAAAAGCGCCGCGTAGTCCGACGTGCCGCCGACCCCGACGCCGACGATTATCGGAGGACAGGGGTTGGGCCCCGCCGCTTTCACCGCGTCTATCACGAACTCGCGTATACCGGCTATGCCCTGTGACGGCTTGAGCATCGCGGCCCTGCTCATGTTCTCGCTGCCGA
>JAISWP010000250.1 GCA_031271065.1 Synergistaceae bacterium | reverse complement strand
TAGTCCTCCGGAGCCATCGAAGGATCGCCCCCTGAGATTCTGCCGTCCGGGTAATCCTCCTCCGTCATGGACGGGTCACCGCCGAACAGGTGGTCTGCTCTGCTCACGATTTTGCCCAGCGGATAGCCGAAAAGTATCTGCGTTATCGGATCGAATCCGAGAAGAACCGATCTGCCATCCGGCGCGGTGTGTCCGACCAGGAATTTCACCAAGTCCCCGGCGGGCATTCGCCTCAGCCTGTTCATGTCCGCGCTGTCAGCCGTCCATAAGAACGCCGGCGGCTCTGCGTATGGTCCGTACAGGTTCAGCTGAAACTCGTTCCATTCTTCGTGGGACACATATCCCCATCCGTCAGTTATATCGACTACGACGTTCGCGGCCTGCTTGATCACTGTTATCAGCCCTATTTTCAGATTCACGGCGTTGGGGCCGCCGCCCGCGGGTATGTACGCCGCCGGGAATTCCCCGGAATTCGAATAGGCGTACAGTATCTCGGAATCGTCGTCGTTATCCCTGGCGAACACTCCGATCTCCCTGAACTCGAACATCTCTGTCAAGTCTTCGTTCTGGAGCATGACCTCCAGCTTCGTTGTTCCGTCTCCTATGATCTTATTGCTGTTTATCGGCAGGTCTTTCACGTGATGGACGAGTTCCGTCACCAATTCGGCCTGCGCTCCATCCGGCAGGATGCCGTCTCCCACGGCCGTCCGCGTTATATGGAGCGGCAGGCCCGTCTGTGCCTGGGCGAGGACCTTACGCCCGGCGAGCGTTACTGCCGGCGGGCTCAAATCAGCCACCAGCACCGCCTCCTTCCTGCAATATATCGATCACCCCGGTCACAGTCATCCCCATCCCCATACAGAGCTCCAGCCGGCTGTCATCCGGAGTCCCCAGGCCGATCATCACCGTGCCCGCTGTGTGCGATCCCAGGCCGTAATACAGTTCCGCCGCCGCCCCGCGCCTTATCTCTATGGCGTCGAGCCAGTCACGGACTGATTTCGTCACTTCGAGAGCGATGAAAAATTTCTCCCATGCGTCCTGTGACGGCAGGGTGGCATCTATTGAGACGTTGAAGTGATACGGCTCGCCGCCGTATTCAAACCAGGGCGATACCTCAGTGTCACCGAACACCACGCCGCAGAGTTCCTGCACTGCCCAGCGCGTGCCTTTGCGCTTGTGAACGAGTATCGCGGTTTTGACCAGTCCCCTTTTTATCTCCAGCGAGAGGTCCATCGGCTCGTAGAAGTCGACGTGAAACTGCCAGGCCAGAAGGTCTATCACGTCCTCCGGCAGTTCGTTTATCCGGGAATAAATGAGCGCCTCTCTCGTATCGAGGGAGACGCTTTGAAGTTCCGGGTCGAGCGCGTCGATCATAGCCTGAATCTGCGGGTCTGACGCTATGGAGGACGGGATCACGTCCCGCAGGGATATCCCGTAGATGTCCCTAGCCATTTTCGACGCCTCCGTAAACCACGTTCGACGACGAAACTACGCCTATCTGGTTAAACGCGAGCGCGGTGAAATCGGGGGACGTAACTGCCGCGCGTTTCGCGCCCGCCTGCCTTATGCGGGTTATCAGCTCCGAGTCGTTGATATCGCGTCCCAGTTTCGAGCGCTGCCAGAGAGTCCAGTCATCTACGGCTTTGGTGACGGCGTTCGTTATGCTCGCGGACATGGCCGCGTCCCCGCGTTCCAGAAACCACGTCACATCGAGGTCGAACCCCACTTCCTCGGGCGCGAGCACCCTGACGAGGTCGGTCATAGGGCGTACCGTATCTGCACTGCAGACCTCCAGAACGAGGTCCAGTATCTCCTGTTCCGGGAGCACGCCGCCTTTGAGCAGGGGATAAATATCCACCACTCCCGGTGACGGGCTGTGCACCTCGACATCATCGATCAGCTGAGACGCGCTGCGGGCCCAGAATATGTAAGCCCCTTTTGAGCCCGCGTTGCTGAAACTCTCCGGAGCCAGATGGATGCGCTCACGCAGGTTTTCGTCATCCTCTGTGTCCGCGCCGCCCTCGGACGCGGTCGTGTTTGTCACGCCCTGAACGTAGGGGAGCGGATCGACCAGCCGGTTTATCTGCCCCGGCAGGAGCCCGTTGGCGTATACACCCGGTTCGAGCGCCGACGCCTGTACGTCGCCGGCGAGTTCGCCCGGGGGTATTTCCAGCGGCTGAGAGGAAGCGAAATAGATATTTCCGTCGCCGGTAGTGACCCTTATCCCCTCCGGGATGACGGTCGTACCGGGCATCATGGCCGACAGTGATATCCGGACGGTCGTTTTTGCCCTTTGAGGAGGCAGACGGGTCACACCCAGCAAGAGCCCCAGATGTTCCAGGTAATCCCCGGACGAATAGGCGAGCATGTTCTGCCGGCCCGTATAGTCGATGATGTTCCGCTGCAGGACGATAACGTCGGCGATGGCCGACAGAAACAGCTGGCGCGGGTCGCCGGGATAAAGCGTAAGCCGTTCGCCGGCGGCCTCGAAAAAGGCCGATTCAAAACCGGCGATAATATTTCTCTTTATCACGGCCGCGTTTCTGTCGGCGAAATGTATGTCGGGCAAGCTGAACAATTCAGACATTTATCTCCACCACCACCCTCGGGATGAGCCGCCCGTCGGCAGGATCGCCGTCGAATTTAACGCTGACGATACGCGCGCGCGGCTCGTGCCGCCGCAGCGCCTGAATTATCTCTGTCCTTATACCAGCCTGCGCCTTCGGATACGGCATATCCAGCACGTTGAAGTCCAGGCCGACGTCGCGGTCGAGCGGCGTCGAAAATTTTTTTGTACACAGAAGCGTTTTAACGTTCTGCAGCACCTCTTTGATCCCGACAGCCCCGAAATCTATGCTGTCGAGCGAGCCTAAAGCTCCGGTAATTGTGTATTCCATGTTTTTACTCCCTTGCCGGCAGATACTCTTTGAGGGAAATCGAACAGACTATGACCGCTGGGCGTCCGCGATTGTCAAAAAAATCATGCTCCTCCGAGACGTTTTCTATCACCCAGAGACCTTCGCCCTGCGGTATCCCGTCCAGGACAAAAAGCACCGCCTCGCCGGCGTCGCGTATCGTCCGCAGGGATTTGGCCTCCTCTGAGGGATTCACGCCCTCATATGCCGAGAGCCTCACGTCGAATGACACGGACTCGGCTGCGGGGCCGAGGAACTCGGGCAGTTCTTT
>JAISWP010000199.1 GCA_031271065.1 Synergistaceae bacterium | reverse complement strand
CACCCTGCCCTGCGGAGCCCGGACTTTCCTCCATCGGCATGAGCCGACAGCGACTGGATGAAACTCTTCCCGGGCTCATTCTAGCATAATTTACGTCTTGGTGTTATGATATATATTTGCATCGGGGACCGCCGGATATACAGTGGCCGTGTTATCAGGAATTTCCGGCCGGCGGCCCTGCAGGAACGCTTACTCTGACGAGGTGAAATTTTTTGCAGGACGCTTCAAAGATTCGCAATGTGGCGATAATAGCCCACATAGACCACGGCAAGACCACGCTGATCGACTCGATATTCCGCGCCGCGCACACTTTCAGGGAACACGCCCGGGTC
Organism: Synergistaceae bacterium; assembly: GCA_031271065.1. Taxonomy (GTDB): domain Bacteria; phylum Synergistota; class Synergistia; order Synergistales; family Synergistaceae; genus JAIRKI01. The sequence continues at coordinate 8,190 of JAISWP010000199.1, read as the reverse complement.
ACCGAACGTGTCATGGACGGTCTCTCTTTAGAGCGGGAACGGGGAATCACGATCAAGGCAAAACACTGTTCCGTCAGCTGGAACGGGTACAAGATAAACATAGTGGACACTCCCGGACACGCCGACTTTTCCGGGGAGGTGGAACGAGTGCTCTCTATGGCCGACTCGGTGCTCCTGCTTGTGGACGCTGTCGAAGGCCCCATGCCCCAGACCAGATACGTTCTCATGCGCGCCCTCAAACTGGGCCTGCGCCCCATAGTGATCGTGAACAAGGTCGACAGGCCGAACGCGTCTCCCGGCTCAGCCCTCGACAAGACATTCGATCTCTTCGTAGAGCTCGGCGCCACGGACAGGCAGTGCGAATTTCCGGTATTGTACGGCTCCGGCCTCGACGGGTGGATGACGCTGGATATGGATAAAAGCGGCGCGGACAGAGGTATGGACGATCTGTTCAAAACGATAGCGGATTTCGTCCCCCCGCCGGAAGTCGACGGGACGCTTCCGTTCCAGATGCAGACCAGCACGATAACGTGGAGCGATTACCTGGGCCGTATCGCCTGCGGCCGCATCAGGAGCGGATCGCTCAAAAAAGGGGACAGGGTGATAATAACCCGCACTAAGCCCAAAGCGGACGGGGGATTTGAGACAGTCTCCCGGAAAGAGGAAACCTGCGCGCATCTTTTCATAACCGAAGGCCTGGAGCGCACGGAGGTGGACGAGGCCGGAGCGGGTGAGATAATCTGGTTCTCCGGAATGGACGACGTGACGCTCGGTGACACCGTATCGTCCCCCGAGATGACCGGCGAACCCATGCCGCCTCTCGATATCGAGGAACCCACGGTCTCCATGTTCTTCCTGGTCAACACGGGCCCTTTCGCCGGCGAGGAGGGGAACGCCGCGACGCTGCGGCAGCTGATGGACAGGCTCGGACGGGAGGCCAGGATCGACCCGGCGCTCCGCGTGGAGGATCTGGGCCGCCCGGATGGGGTAAAGGTCTCGGGGAGAGGCGAACTGCACCTGGGAATACTCATCGAGGAGATGAGGAGGGAGGGCATGGAATTCTGCGTCTCCCGGCCAGAGGTCATCACCCGGGTATCCCCGTCCGGCGAACTGCTGGAGCCGATGCAGGAGCTCATAATCGACGTGCCGGAGGAATACCAGGGCGCTGTCATCCAAAAAACAGCCCTGCGCAAAGGCGAACTCAGAAATATGGAAAACAGCGGCAGAGGGATGCTGAGACTCGAGTTCCGCATACCTACCCGGGGGCTGATCGGTTACAGGAATGAATTTCTTACCGACACGAGAGGGCTGGGGATACTGACTTCACGTATAATCGGACACGCCCCGTGGGCGGGAGAGGTCATAAGCCGCTCCAGGGGCTCTATGGTCAGTATGGACTCTGGGACCGCCACCAGCTACAGCCTGGAAAATCTCCAGGAGCGGGGCACTCTCTTCCTCAAGCCGGGCGACAAGATCTACTGCGGCATGGTGGTGGGCGAGAGTTCGAAACCCCGCGATCTTCCCTGCAATCCGGCCAAGCGCAAACAGCAGACCAACCATCGCTCCGCGACCAAGGACGCCACAATAGTGCTCGACGTCCCGCGGCAGATGACTATCGAATCGTCTCTTGAGTGGATCGAGGACGACGAGCTGGTCGAAATCACGCCGAAATCGGTGCGCATCCGCAAGAGCATACTGGACCCTCTTGAAAGGAAACGCGCTTCGAACCGTTTCAAAGCCGCGTGATTTGCGCACTTCCGCCGGGTTATGATATAATCCCTAAACCTTCCACCCGGATTGCGCGCCGGAAGCGACGGCATTCTGAGTCTGAGGATTAAATTTACAGGAGTGAAAGATATGATCGACAAAGGGTTGAAAACCCAGGTAATCGAGCAGTACAAGACTCACGGAGCGGACACCGGCTCCCCGGAGGTGCAGGTGGCGCTCCTGACGACACGCATCAGACAGCTCACGGAGCACATGAAGATCCACAAAAAGGACTTCCATTCCCGCCGCGGACTTCTGATAATGGTCGGCAAACGCCGCAAACTGCTCCAGTATCTCAAAAACAAGGACTTCGGCCGCTATCAGAATCTCATACAGAGCCTGGGCCTGCGCCACTGATCGGACCGGGCTTTTCCGCGCTCGCATAAAAAACGCCGCGCCCGCTCTGCGAGAGGCGCGGCGTTTTTCATTTTATTCCTCGGGCATCGGAGCGTCGAGGTCCATCGCGATGGCCCCCTCCTCCAGAAGCGCCTCCTCAGAGGCAAAAAGGCCCTCCGCCTCGGATTCAGAAAAACTTTCCTCCTCCACGATCCCGTTTGCTTCAAGCACTTTGGCCATGACCTCGCGCTCTATCTCGGTCATGAGATCCGGATGCTCGATCAGCTTCTCCATCGCGGCATCCTTCCCCTGGGCCACCGACTCGCCCTTGAAAGCGATCCACGAACCTTTCCTCTTCACGACATTGAGGTCCAGCGCCATGTCGAGAACGGACATCGCCCTGGGAACCCCCTTGCCGTACATCAGAGTCGCGTGAGCCGTGCGGAATGGAGGGGCAAGTTTGTTCTTGGTCACCTTGATCTTCAGTTCATGCCCTATGGGAATATCCCCCTGCCTTATGGTCTCCGCCTTGCGGACCTCTATCCTCACCGAACTGTAAAACTTAAGCGCCCTTCCCCCCGTCGTCGTCTCAGTCGGCCCCTGGTTGTGACCGTAGCCGGTCGATATCAGCGAACGGAGCTGATTGATGAAGATGATGGTGGTCCTGCTCTTGGAAATGACAGGTGTGAGACGGCGCATCGCGTACGACATGAGCCGCGCGTGAAGACCGACGCTCTTGTTAGGGCCTTCCTCGATCTTGCCGTCTATCTCCCCCTGGGGCGTCAGGGCGGCAACCGAGTCCACGACTATCAGGTCCACCGCCCCGCTGCGGACCAGGGAATCGATGATGTAAAAAGCCTGTTCGCCGCTGTCCGGCTGTGAGATGAACATATTTCCTATGTCGACCCCTATGGCCTTAGCGAGGCTCGGGTCGAGGGCATGTTCGGCGTCGATGAAGGAGGTGACCCCGCCGGCTTTCTGAGCTTCGGCTATTATGTGCAGGGCGATCGTCGTCTTTCCCCCGCCCTCCGGGCCGTACAGCTCCACGACCCTTCCGCGGGGAACTCCACCCACTCCCAGAGCCACGTCCAGGGGCAGCACTCCGGTCGGGATTATCTCAACATTCATGTTCGTGCGCTCTCCGAGTTTCATGATGGCGCCGTCGCCGAACTTCTGTTTTATGTCGGTGATGGCCTTCTCCAATATCTCCTCTTTGGTAACGACCTCTTTTTTCTTAGCCAATCCAGATTCGCCTCCGCTCGTTCGTCCGTATGTGCACGATCATATTTTACGATGTATTGACGCCGCAAATTCATACTCCAGCCCGTCCAGGAGCAGACGAAGCGCGGACTTCACGGATCTGATCCGAACGCCCTGCCTGCTGTTTCCCGGATAATATCCCCGTTTCAGCCTTACCCTGCCGGACCTGTGGGCTATGGCAAACCATACCGTGCCCACGGGTTTTTCGTCTGTTCCCCCGCCGGGACCCGCTATACCGGTCACGCTCACCGCCATCAGCGAGCCGAACAGCCCGAGCGCCCCCCACGCCATCTCCGCCGCGCACTGGCCGCTGACAGATCCGTGTTTTTCCAGCGTCTCAGGAGCGACTGAAAGACGCTCGATCTTGGCCCTGCCGCTGTAGGCGACGACGCTCCCGGCGAATACCTCCGAGACGCCCGGGATCGAGGTCACGGACGAAGCTAGAAGGCCTCCTGTGCAGGACTCCGCGAACGTGAAAACGCCGCCGCGCGCATCTCCGGGAGCGGGCCTGCGTTTCAAGGCCAGCGACAGATCCAAGACCCTCCGCGCGTACATGGGCGTTTCATGGGATGCGCGGCTCATCCTCATCCCCCCTTCCCGAAAAATTCATGAAAGAATGTTCCAGCCGCCGGAGAAGAAAAACCATGACAAAGCCCTCAGCAGTATATTTACCATAATACCGCCGCATAGATCGTCCGCCATTATCCCTATACCGCCCGGCAGACGCTCCATGTTTCTCACCGGAAACGGCTTTAAGATGTCGACTATCCTGAAAAGGAAAAAACCTATCACGGCGAAAGACCTGTCAAAACCCAGCATCGAGACCCAAAAACCGGCGACCTCGTCTATGACCACCTCGCCAGGGTCCTCCGAGGCGATGGATTTAGAATACCGATCCGCGGCGTAAGTTCCTATGATCACGACCGCTGCCAGAAGATACGGATCGACCCTGCCCATGATGATGAATACCGCGAGAGCGGCCAGCGTGCCGAGAGTGCCCGGCATTTTGGAGAAGTACCCTATGCCGCCCGCCGTCGCTGTTATGGAGTACCACGTGAAGGTTTTTTTCGCGCCGCCGCGTGCCATGTCACGCGCTCCCCGCGGCGCCGACAAAGGATGCCTCCAGATCGTGCTCCAGGGCTTCGTCGATCACCGCTCTCAATTTATCTCCGGGTTTCGTGCCGGGCGGCGCCGACGCGAGTTCCACCATCCCGTCCACTTCGGGAGCTTCGCGGAACGACCTGGATCCCGCGCTTCCGTCGGGGCGCGTTTCGTCTATTATCACATCCAGCTCTCTGCCCACGAACAGGGAATTTCTCGCCTGGGATATGCCCTCCTGCAGCGACATTAGGCGTCCGAGCCTGGAGTTCCGCGTTCTTCCCGCCACCTGAGGCGTCAGGCCGGCAGCCGCTGTCCCCTCCTCCGGGGAGAAGGCAAAAGCCCCGACCCTGTCGAACTGGACATACTCGATGAACTTCAGCAGCGAGTCGAAATCCCGCCTGGTCTCTCCCGGAAAACCGACCATACATGTAGTCCTCAGGGCGAAGTCATGCCTGATGGATCGTGCGGTCTCGAATATGCCGGGCATACCCTCGCCGCTTCCCCTGTTCATGAGTTCCAATATCCGGGAAACCGAGTGCTGTATGGGTATATCCAGGTAGGGCAGCACCTGCCTGCCGCCGGCCACGCGTTCCAAAAGCGCCCTGTCCACTCCGGACGGCTGAAGGTAGAGAAGTCTCAGCCACACGTCCTTCGGGAGGGACGATTCCAGCGCGTCCAGGAGTTCGATCAGCGCGCCCTTCCTTCCCATGTCCTCCCCGTAGGCTGTCAGATCCTGAGCCACCAGACATATCTCGGAAGCCCCGCCGCGGACCAGTTCGGACGCTTCTTCGACGAGACCTCGGATCGGACGGCTTCTCATGGCCCCCCTTATGGCTGGAATGGTGCAGAATGAACAGGCCCTGCTGCAGCCTTCTGAAATTTTCAGATACCTTACGTGGGGAAAGTCCGACGGCGAGAGGGCACGTCCGTCTCCGGCCTTTCGATGAACTCCCGGTTCTTCCCGCGTCAGTGAAGCGAGTATCGGTTCGATATCCTCGCACCCGGCCCAGAAATCCACCTCAGGGATACTGCGTTTCAATTCGCCGCCGTACCGGGCCACGAGACATCCGACGACGCCGACGATCTTCAGGCTTCCCTTCTCTTTGAGCTCGAGCAGATCGAGTATCGCGCCTATGTTTTCCTCCACGGCGGACCTGATGAAACCGCACGTGTTCACTATCGCCGCGTCGGCGTCTTCCGCCTCGGACACCGGTTCGAATCCGTTCAAAGAGAGCGCGCTTATTATCCTCTCGGAATCGACCTTGTTTTTGGAACAGCCGAGAGTGAGACAGAAGACCTTTGCGGGTTTTCGATGATCCATAAACTAACCGCCGTCCGATGGAGACTCGGAGAAATGCAGGGATTTTCCGCTTACCAGCTGAACCGAACCGTCCGGCCTGAAAACCAGCGTGATCGGCTGGTTGTCGGCCCCTATACTGTCATAACGCTTTCCGAACCAGGTCACTCTGGCTTTGCTGCCGGAACTTACAGCCACTTTCGTATCCGTGTTCACATCATAGGATCTTCTGCCGCCTATGCTCAGGGTTCTTCTGGTGAGAACCTTGCCGTTCTGTTCCACCGTGAGCCTGTTGTTGGAGCCGGTGATCTCTATCAGAAGCGTCCTGTCGATATACACCGGCAGCTCCGCCTGGGAACGTTCGGAGGCAGGCGGCGCGTCCATCCACGAAATATCTCCCGGCGCTATTTCGCGCCTCTCTCCCGATACTGCGCTGTCGAGGCTCTGGGGCTCCGGCACCGGCACGATGAGATCCGACGACGATATATCCCCGGAAAAAACCGGCGGCAAGTCGGAGGAGACGGCCGGAGCCTCGTCCGATGAAACCGCCGCGTTATCGCCCGATGTATCGGGATACCTGAGAGCGAATACATTTTCCGGGCGGGATTCCTCCCTGTGCTGATTCCACAGGAGATACGCCGCGCCAAGCACCGCAACCACCAGTATCATGTAGACCCATATTATCGAGGACCGCTGAAACATCGGAGTCGGGTGCTGTATCTCCATCGGTTCGTCCGCCGTGTCCTGGGGCGCTTCGCCGGAATCCTCGGAGGAATGGGCGCCCTGGCTGTATTTTTTCCAGAGGTCGGAAGCCATGAGGTATTCGCAGTAAGTCTTAATGAAACCGCGGGCATACACCGGAGCGGACACTTCTTCTATGGCGCCGCTCTCTATGGCCTTTATGATATGAGGTCTCACGTGCGTCGCTTCGGAGACGTCCTCATAGGACAGCCCCTGCGCTTCGCGGAGCGCCTTCAGCTGCGCCCCGAGGCGCGCCAGTTCCGTCATACCGTTCCGGTTATCCTGTCCCGTCATCTACGCTCTCCGCTTGACGTCTGCCCCGGCGCGGAGTGCGCGGACGGCGGACGCCGGGTCGGCCGCGCCGAATACGGCGGAACCGGCGACGAGAACGTCGCACCCTGACAGCGCCAAATCACCTGCCGTCTCGGGGCTGACTCCGCCGTCAGCCTCTATCAGAAAGTCCAGGGAACGGACCTCGCGCGCCCGGACAAGGCTCTCTATTTTGTACAGGGTCTCCGGCAGGAGCTTCTGCCCGCCGAAACCTGGGTTGATCGTCATCACCAGCACAAGGTCGACCATGTGGAGCACCGGCTCTATCATACACATCGGGGTCCCGGGGTCTATACATACGCCGGGCCTGAGGCCGGCCGAACGGACGGCCCCCAGTACGCGGTGAACGTGCCTCGCGGCTTCGACCTGCACCGTGAGGATATCCGGTCCGGCCGCCGCGAACATATCGATGAAATCCTCGGCTGGTTCCACCATCAGGTGAACGTCGAGGAACTTGTCTGGGAAGGCGTTTCTCAGCGCCGTCACCATCATGGGCCCGTACGAGAGATTGGGCACGAAATGTCCGTCCATGACGTCCACATGGATCCAGTCGTCCTCGCCTCCGAGAGCCCTTATGGAGTCTCCTACGGCCAGAGGATCGGCGCTGAGTATGGACGGAGCGATCATGACTTTTCTGCCGTATTTCAGGCCGGACGCGGGCTGACTCAATTATACCTCTCCTGCCAAACCTGCTGATCTCCCAGAATGACGGTCACCGAGGCGTTTCCGGTATAGGGGGCGTCCATGGAAATATACTCCCCGCCCTGCACCTGCTGTTCGCGAAGCGCTTTCGTCCCGGTCTGGTCGTTCATGAGTATCCTCAGACCAAGAGGCCGCGCGAGGGGCGGCACCTGATAGCGTATTCTGGCGACCTTGCCCTGCAGAGGCGCCACCGAAGTATTGATCTGGACCGGAGGCTGCTGCCGAGAGGGCGCCGTAGGCTGAGACTGGCCCTGAGGAACCGCGGGGACCTGCGGCCTCGTCTGCGCGGGAGACGCCTGATTGGGATTCCATGTCGACATCTCGGGGGCCTGGCCCGCGCCGCTTGACGCCCCGGTCATCGAAGGCGGCGCGTCGACGGCAGGCCTGGTCTGCGCCGGCTGTGTCTGAAGGGTGGTCTGCGTCTCGGCGGCGGGTTCCGGAGCGCGGGCCACGTGAAGCGTTACAGCCCTGCCGGAGGGCAGGCGGGCGCCGTTGCGCGGCTCAGTGCGTATCACCGTCCCAGGCGCCTGACTCGATTCCACCGTTATGACGCGGGAAACTGTCAGATCGCTCTGTTCTATTATCTGACGAGCCTGACCCTCGGTCTGCCCTCTGACGTCGGGCACCTGGACCGTCTCGGCCCGTTCCGGTCCGCC
>JAISWP010000187.1 GCA_031271065.1 Synergistaceae bacterium | reverse complement strand
TAACGTATGTATCCCCCCCTGAGGGGGACATATTTAATTGAGAAATACCGGGGTTAGTAAACGCAGCCGCCCAGACCGTCCCCGGCATCATCAAACACACAGCGGCAACCGCGCCCAGCATAAACGGACTCAGCCGCGAAACGGATAACCTTCCCAATAACGATCTGCCTTTCATCCGGACAACCTCCCAAAGATTAGTGCGCTCATTATACAGCAATCGCGGTTTTTTAAAATCACCCGCGGCTCCGCGCGCGAAAAGAAACGCGCCGCCGCGCCTCGCGGCTTCTTCTTGACAAGCGTCCGCCTGTACATATACTAAAGACTCGGTTTTGGAGGTGGAGCATGATCAGGCTTTCCGACGTCAGCAAGGTATACAGGGTAAAAGAACCGGACTCGCGCGAGACGCGCGACTTCTACGCGCTGAAAGGCGTGTCGCTCGACATCGGGGACGGCGATATCTTCGGGGTGATCGGCCGCAGCGGGGCCGGAAAGAGCACGCTCGTAAGGTGCGTCAACCTGCTGGAGCGTCCCACCTCGGGACAAGTGTTCGTGAACGGCACGGAGATGACCGCCCTCTCGGGGGCGCGTCTGCGCGCGGCGCGCCGCAGGACCGGCATGATATTCCAGTCATTCAACCTGCTGGCAAACCGCACCGTCTACGGCAACATCGCCTTCCCGCTGGAACTCGCCGGGTGGAACAAATCCGAGATACGCGGCAGGGTGCGGGAGATAGCCTCCTTAGTCGAGATAGAGGACAAGCTGGGCGACTACCCCGGGACGCTCTCCGGCGGGCAGAAGCAGCGGGTGGGCATAGCCCGCGCCCTGGCGAACCGCCCGGACGTGCTGCTCTCCGACGAGGCGACGAGCGCCCTGGACCCCCAGACCACAAAATCCGTCCTGCGCCTCATCCGGGACATCAACGAAAAACTCGGGCTCACCGTGATACTCATCACCCACGAGATGAACGTCATAAAAGAGATATGCGACTCGGTGGCGGTGCTGGAAAACGGCGAGATCGCCGAGCAGGGCCCGGTGCTCCAGGTGTTCACCAGCCCGCGGAAGAACGCCACGAAAGAGATGCTCTCCCACGTCATAAACGCGGAGCTGCCCGAGTCCTTCGCCGGACTCGAGTTCTCCCGGACCCCATCCAGGGATTCGGACCTGACGCTCCGGGTGTCGTTCTTCGGAAGCGTGGCGGCGACCCCCATCGTCTCCGAGATGGTCCGGAAGTTCGACGTGGACGTGAATATACTGTCGGCCCATATCGACCATATAAAATCGGTCCCCTTCGGCACGCTGGTCATGCAGCTGTCCGGCAGCGACAAGGAAGGGGCCCTGGAATTTCTGCTGGATATGAAACTGCGTGTGGAGGTGATCGGCTATGCTGCGAGATCTGCTGACATTACTCACTGAGGCCATGAGCCGGGTCAGCATGACGGAAGGACTGGCCGACACCGTGTATATGGTGAGCGCCTCGTCTTTTATCGCCCTGGCCGCCGGGCTGCCGCTGGGCGTGGTGCTGTCCGTCACGGCGGAGGGGGGCATACTGCGGAACAAGCCGCTCAACTCAGTGCTCTCATGCGCCGTGAACATAGGAAGATCCGTCCCCTTTGTCATACTGATGATAGCTCTCATACCCATCACCAGGAAGATCGTCGGGACGTCCATCGGCGTCAGCGCCGCCATAGTCCCCCTCTCCGCCGCCGCCGTACCGTTCATAGGGCGCGTCGTGGAGTCGTCCCTGCGCGAGGTGGACCCCGGCGTCATCGAAGCGGCCCAGTCCATGGGGGCCACCCCCTTCGAGATAATCCGCAAGGTGCTCCTGCCCGAGGGGCTGCCAGGGATAATCGCCGGCTTCACCCTCACCGTGATAAACCTGGTGGGCTACTCGGCAATGGCCGGCATCATCGGCGGAGGCGGCCTGGGCGTCATAGCCGTGCGCTACGGCTATCAGCGCTTCATGCCGGACGTGATGGCGGTAACCGTCGTGATATTGGTCGTGATGGTCCAGCTGGTGCAGATAGCCGGCGACAAACTGGCGTCACTCGCGAGGCACGACCGTAAAAACTGACCCGGGCACCGGGTATTTCATCGTACCATGCGGGGGACGCCGCCCCGGCGTCCCCCGCTATGTTCAGCAGCCGCAGCCGAGGACGTAAAAGCTGATCGGATACGAGAGATACTGGAGTTCGTCGAGCTGGTCGACCGTCACGTAACCGGGGCGCGCGTTTATCACCGTCGGTATCCTGTTCACAATGGTCGCGCAGGTATGCTCCACCGTGAGCGGTTTTTCCACGGAGAACTTCACGTCGGGGACTCCCTCGATCTTCCAGTCGCACATGTCGCCGTCGCCGGGTCCGTAGACCTTGCCTATGCACGAAGTTTCGACGACCGGCCCCTGGTAGGTCTCGGTGGTGACCACGAAACTCGTCCCGATGCAAAGCCCCTTCTTTATCGTGCCGCCCATAGTGCCGCTGTAGATATCGGAGTCATGGAAGTACGGGACCGACTTCTGCGACTGGGATTTTATCGTCCAGCCCAGCCTGGCGCAGAGCGACTCGTTCGAATTCCAGACGTAAGACGGTTCGAGCGTTTCCGGATGCGCTATCTGTTTCTCAAATTCCTCCGGCGTGAGCCCGACCCCGTGCGCCTTCGCGAGGGCAAGCCCGTAATCCTCGACGTTGTAGCTGACCGCCCCTTCGATCTTGTCGATCCTGTGGACGCCGCCGGCGACGTTCGCTATCATGTTTATCCAGTAGATGTCCTGCATCCCCGAACCGACAAGGGTGCATCCGTTTTCCTTGGCGATGCTGTCGAGCTTGTTGGAGAGAGCCGACGCCGTCGTCCAGGGATAAATGGCCTCCTCGCATGTCGAAACGACGTTTATGCCGCGAGCGGCGCATTTCTCGAAGTGAGGATACACATCCGCTATGAAGCTGAACAGCGTCACCACCGCGATATC
>JAISWP010000141.1 GCA_031271065.1 Synergistaceae bacterium | reverse complement strand
CTCATATATCTCGAGAAAAAACAACAAAAAAAGAGGCGTGGAAACTGATTCCACGCCACCTCTTATCAAAATTTTTTTCTATCCAGCTGTTAAACTCGGAGGGATTCCATCGCCTAAAGTCACCCGCGATCAAGTCCTGACCGTACTGGAACTGCTCGAAGGCATTACGGCGTCCTGAAGGCTGAAGGCCCGCGGCCGTATATTTACCTGGCCTCCTGAACGGCTGGTGCTATAATTAAGGCTCGGAGGTGCCGAATATGCCTGAAAAATCCATTGAAGAGATCTGTTCGGCTGTCGGAGCCGAAGTTCACGTGCCGGGCGATCTGTCCAGGACGGCGGATAGAGCCGCGGTAGGCGATCTGCTGAGTTTTATCATGGGGGGAGATTCCGACGGGGCGGTATGGGTGACGATTCAGACGCACCTCAACGTCGCCGCCGTAGCTGTTTTGAAGGATATTCCCATGATCATAATCGCCTCCGGCCGGCAGCCGGCCCCGGACCTTGCGGCAAGGTGCATGAAGGAGAATATCTCCCTTGTCACCTCCAATCTGTCCGTATTCGACGTCTGCGCCGCGCTGCAAAGTCTCGGGCTCACAGGTTAGGACGTTGGACAGATTCAGATACTATTGGGTCGATCTTCACCTTCACACCGTGCTCTCCCCCTGCGGGGAGCTGGAGATGGGGGCGCGTGAAATAGTCTTTCGCGCGCGTGAGGCGGGGCTTGACGTCATAGCGATATCCGATCACAACTCATGCGACAACTTTCCCGCCGTATCCGAATTGGCGGACGGCAGTCCTGTGGTGCTCCCCGCCATAGAGGTGCAGACCGCCGAGGACATTCATGTGGTGACCGTATTCCCGGATTATGACGCGGCGCGCGATTTCAAAGACTGGCTCTGGCTTAAGATGCCCCCCATAAAAAACGATCCCGACGTGTTCGGCTATCAGGTCGTGGTCGATTCGAAGGACGATATTGTGCGCATGGAGGAGACGCTGCTGATCCAGGGCGCTGGATATGATGTGGATACCGTAGTGTCCCGCGCGGGAGAGCGGGGCGCCGTCACGATACTGGCGCACGTGGACAGACCTGCTTTCGCTTACCCGGCCGTACTGGGCCCTTTCCCGGAGGATTATCCCGTCGACGCCCTTGAGCTGTCAGCGCGCCTCGACTCGGACCAGGCGGAGGAATGGAGGCAAAAGTATCCCTCCAGGGTATTCATCAGGTCGTCGGACTCCCATTCGCCGGATACCATGAGCAGGGGAAACTGTTCCAGGATGCTCCTTGAAAAGCCTTCGTTCGAGGAAATACGAATGGCGCTTCACGGGACGGACGGACGGCGGGTCCCCTGGCCCTGGGGCTGAACGGACATGGCTAAGACCGCTAAAAGCGCCGGGAAAACGATGCGTTACAGATGTTCGGAGTGCGGCTGCGTCAGTCTCACGATGGTCGGCCGCTGCCCGGACTGCGGCGGGTGGGGAACAATGGCCGAGGATATCCCTCTCAAAGAGGACAGGACGGGCAGGCTCGCCGCCGCGAGCGCAAAGCCCATATCAAGCGCGGACGTACTGCCCGAGGAGCGCGTCCCATCCGGCGTCGGAGAGCTGGACAGGGTGCTTGGAGGCGGTTGGGTAAAAGGCGGAGTGGTCCTTCTTGGCGGAGAACCGGGAGTGGGTAAGTCCACTCTGCTGCTGCAGGTCTGCGACGCCATGTCAAACGCCGGGAAACGGGCGCTCTACATCTCCGGCGAGGAGTCCGCCGGGCAGCTCGCCCTCCGGGCGAAGCGTATCGGAGTTTCGGGCGGGAACATCGACATGATGTGCGGAAACGACCTCATGTCGATGCTGGACGCCTCCGCGGGTTACGAATTTATCGTCGTCGATTCAGTCCAGGCTTTCAAGCTGGACGAGGGCCTCGGATGGGCCGGTTCTCCCGGTCAGGTGCGCACCGCGGCTTCGTGCTCCGCCGAGGTCGCAAAACGCGGCGGCGTCCCGATGGTGATGGTCGGTCATATCACGAAGCAGGGGCAGATAGCCGGTCCGAAGATACTGGAGCATATGGTGGACGTGGTGCTGTTTTTCTCCGGGGAGAGGACTTCCGCCCACAGGCTGCTCAGGGCGGAAAAGAACCGCTTCGGCAGCACGGACGAACTCGGAATTTTCGAAATGGGGGAAAGAGGCCTGGTCCCCGTCACGGACCCCAGCCATCTCTATTGGAGCGTGAACGGGGCCGCCGTCCCGGGGGTCGCCGTCGGCATTTCGCTCGAGGGTTCGCGCCCGCTCGCGGCGGAGATACAGGCCCTCTCCTGCGCTACCCCTTACCCCTATCCGAAAAGAACATCGCGAGGCATAGAGACCAGCAGGCTTCAGCTCCTGCTGGCGGTGCTCGAACGGAGATGCGGTATATTTTCCCGAGGCAGCGACGTGTACGCGAATGTGGCGGGAGGCTTTTTCCTGGATGATCCCGCCGCGGACCTCTCGATATGCGCGGCTCTCGCGTCGTCGCTGAAGGACGTCCCGGTATCTCCCGACACCTGTTTCATAGGGGAGATAGGGCTTGCGGGAGAGGTGCGGGCCGCGGCCCGGACTCATCTGAGGATACGGGAAGCGTCCCGGCTGGGTTTTAAAAATGCGGTGATAAGCGCTCGGGAAAAGCTGTACGACGTCCCGGACGGTATAGAGATAACCAAAGTGTTTGTCCTGTCTCAAATGCTGGAGAAGGTGATCAGATGAACCTGAAAAAAATGTTCTGCGCGCCCGCGATCCTGTCATTCGTATTTGCGGGCGCCGTTTTGTCCGCCGCTCGGGCATTCGGAGCGGATAGCAGAGCCTCCGCGGTTTATGTCGCTCCTATGACGGGCATAGTGGGCGTCCCCATGGAGGAATACGTGGAAAGCGTGTTCGAAGATATCGGAAATGACGAAAACGCCGTGCTCATATTCAAAATGGATACCCCCGGAGGACTCGTCGACTCCATGTCGCAGATAATGACGTATATCGCCGAGTCGGATTTTCCAGTGGCGGTATGGGTCGGGCCTTCCGGTGCGAGGGCCGCCTCCGCCGGCGCGTTTATCATTCAGTCCGCCCATATAGCGGCGATGGCCCCGGAGACCAATATAGGAGCGGCTCATCCGGTGACCGGAGGGGGAAAAGACATAGACAGCGAGGAGATGAGCAGGAAGATACTGAACGACCTCACCGCTAAAATGAGGGCGTTCGCGCAGGAGAGAGGGCGCAACGCGGAAATCGCGGAGAGCATGATACGCGACAGCGTATCCCTCACCGCCCGTGAAGCGTTCGAACAGTACGTCGTAGATTTCATAGCCGACGACGAACGCGATCTGATAGAGCAGATGAACGGCCGCGAAGTGAAGGTAAAGGGGCGCAGCGTCGTGCTGGACCTGGACAATTACGAGATAAAGCGTCTCGATATGAGCGTGCGCCAGAAGGCGCTCGGCGTTTTTTCCCGTCCTGACATCGCCTATCTCGCGCTGATCGCCGGCATTTTCCTGATCATATTGGAGGTCAAATCCCCGGGCGGTTTTGCAATGGGCGTGACGGGCGGCATACTGCTCCTGACGGCGGCGTACGGGCTCAGAGTGCTGCCGGTGAATATCGCGGGAGTGGCGCTGCTGGTCGGAGGGATCATTATAATCATAGCCGATCTTATGATAGGGGGAGTCGGCATCCTGGCCCTCGCGGGGCTCGGCGCTATGCTGGCCGGAGGGCTTATGATGTACAGAGCGCCCGGGGCGGAGCTGCTCAATATATCCACCGGTTTCATATTCGGAGTGACGCTTGTGACGGGCGCAGTATTCTTCCTGATCATGCGCCTGATCGTCAAGGCTCTGAGGAGAAAACCCGCCTCCGGCGTCAGCGGCATGATAGGGGAGCGGGCCGAAATACTGAAGGCGTCCGGCGAAGGAGCCGTTCCGATGGTGCTGATCCACGGGGAATACTGGAAAGTCGCGCCTGGCGGGGAATTTGACGATATCTTCCCGGGGGATGAGGTGGAGGTTACAGGCATAGAGTCGATGACGCTGCTCGTGAAGCCGGTCAGGACCGATCATCCGCGGGAGTGAACCGGCGCGTCAGGTACCGCGTGATGCGGGCTTGTATGGATATAATAAAAAATTTTTTTAGGAGGGTCTGAAATGGATGGTATTTTAAGTTATTTCTTCAACATGGGTTCGATGGCGGGGATCATCTTCATACTCATCGTCATACTGTCGTCCGCGCTGAAGATAGTCCCCGAATATCAGCGGCTTGTCGTCTTCCGGCTGGGCCGCCTCTGGGGTTCCAAGGGGCCGGGGATCGTTCTGGTGCTGCCCTGGATAGACCGCACGCTCAGGGTCGACCTGAGGGTCGTCACGCTGGACGTTCCCGTTCAGGAGGTCATAACCAGGGACAATGTCCCGATAAAGGTCAACGCGGTCGTCTATTTCCGAGTGCTGGATCCTGCCAAGTCCATGGTCGAGGTGGAGGATTACATAGTCGCGACGAGCCAGCTCTCACAGACCACTCTGCGTTCCGTGATCGGACGCGCCGGACTGGACGACGTGCTCTCGGCCCGGGATAAGATAAACGTCGAACTGCAGCAGATAATAGACGATCGTACCGACCCATGGGGCATCAAGGTCAGCGCGGTCGAGGTCAAAGAGCTGGAGCTGCCCGACGGGATGAAACGCGCTATGGCCCGCCAGGCTGAGGCGGAGCGCGAGCGCAGAGCCAAGATAATAGCCGCGGAGGGCGAGCTTCAGGCGGCGGAAAAGCTGACCCAGGCGGCGGAGACTATGGACCGTTCGCCGATCACGCTGCAGCTGCGCTACCTCCAGACGCTCAGGGAGATATCCGTGGACAAGAACTCGACCACGATATTCCCGATCCCGATAGATCTCATAAAACCGTTCATGAAACATAATTCGTAGTTCTTACTGGGAGGGGATTGGCATGGCCTCACCGGACCCCGGCACGGCCGCCGGAGGACGTATCGCAGGGTTTGACGCAATGAGGTTTTTCATGGTGGTTTTCGTGATCATGCTGCATTCCGCCATGACATATATGGAGTATGTCCCGGAGTGGTGGTATGTGATCGACCCCAAACGGTCGATCGCTTTCACGCTCCTGGTGGTGTTCCTGGACTCGTTTCCCATGACGGCCATGCTGTTTCTGTCCGGATATTTTGCCTCATCATCCGTCGACCGCAGGGGC
>JAISWP010000101.1 GCA_031271065.1 Synergistaceae bacterium | reverse complement strand
CGACAGCCTCAGAGGAGGGCACTGGAAGAAGATGACCTCCAGGGCCAGACAGCAGGCGGACGAGGCGGCCCGTTACCTGATGGACGTATACGCGAGGCGCGAGACGACCCCCGGCAGGTCCTTCGAGGGGGACGCCGAACAGGAGTCGGAGTTCGAGAGGACGTTCCCGTACAAGGAGACTTCCGACCAGCTTCGGGCGATAGACGAGGTCAAGCGCGACATGCGCCGCCCCCTCCCGATGGACAGGCTGCTCATAGGAGACGTGGGGTTCGGCAAGACCGAGGTCGCCATGAGGGCTGCGGCAAGATGCGTGTTCTCCGGCTGTCAGGCGGCGCTGGTCGCCCCCACCACGCTTTTGGCGGAGCAGCATTACGAGACATGGGGCGCCCGTTTCGATCAGTTCGGAGTGAGGGTGGAGGTGATCTCCCGCTTCGTCTCCACGGCGAAACAGAAGAAGATCATTTCAGACACCGCGGAGGGCAGGGCGGACATACTCATAGGCACCCACAGGATACTCGGGGCCGACGTGGCGTTCAAGGACCTGGGGCTAGTCATAGTGGACGAGGAACACCGGTTCGGCGTGATGCACAAGGAACACCTGAAACGTCTTTATCCGAAGGTGGACGTGCTGATGCTGTCGGCCACGCCTATACCGCGTTCGCTTCACATGTCCCTGTCCGGTCTCAGGGACCTGTCCGTCATAGAGACTCCGCCGCGGAAGCGTATTCCGGTCATAACGGCTGCGGGAATGTGGTCGGAGTCCCTGGTCAGGAACGCGGTCCTGCGGGAGAACTCCCGGGGCGGTCAGATATATTACATCCACAACAGGGTGCGGACGATAGACAAAGAGGCCATGATGATGCGCCGTATGTTCCCCAGACTGAAGGTGTCCGTGGTCCACGGTCAGATGAGGGAAAAAGAGCTCAAGGAGACGATGGAGGCGTTTGCCCGCGGGGAGACGGATATGCTCGTCTGCACCGCCATCGTCGAGAGCGGGCTGGATATTCCCCGGGCGAACACCCTGATAGTGAGCGACTCCCAGGACCTGGGGCTGGCTCAGATGCATCAGCTCCGCGGACGGGTCGGACGGAGAGAGGAACAGGCGTTCGCCCTCTTCCTGTATCCCGAGGGAACGGTGCTGACAAAAGACGCTGCGGAGCGATTGGAGGCAATAGCGGCTTTGACGGAGTTCGGCGCAGGATATGAGCTGGCGAAAAGGGACCTGGAGATAAGGGGGGGCGGAGAGCTGGTCGGAGCGGCCCAGCACGGCAACCTGGGCCGTGTCGGTTTTCAGCTCTACTGCGATATGCTGGAAGAGGCGATATCGCGCGTCAGAGGACTCTCCCGGGAGCGGACTGTCATGGAGATCACGGCGGCCTGCGCCATCCCCTCCGGCTATCTGCCGCACGAGAGCCTGAGAGTGGCGCTCTATCGGAAGCTGCTCTGGACCCAGGATATGGGAATACTGGACTCTCTTTTGGACGAGACCGTCGACAGATTCGGCCCGATGCCCCGGGTGCTCGAATTTCTGTTCGACGCTGCCAGGGTGCGGATAGCCGGTCCGGATCACGGAATCACGAAGGTGACCTGCGGGACGGACGAGACCGCGGTTCAGTTCTCTGCCGAGAGTCCTCTGCGCCGTGTTCCTCCGCCGAAGGGCTGGTTCAGGAGGGATCACGGACTTGCCGGCAGAGGCGGCATGGATTCCCTGAAACAGCTCGTATCCTGGATAATGCTCATAAAACCTGAAAAAAATTCAAATTTCTGATAAAATGCAGTCATGGATAATCGTATAGAGGAAAAAAAATCGCCGGGGGCCGCTTTCGAGGAACTCGTCGGCATAATGAGGAGGCTTCGCGGCGAGGGCGGCTGTCCCTGGGACGCGGAGCAGACGCTCGAGAGTCTGAGAAGGTACATTCTGGAGGAGGCCAACGAGCTGACGGAGGCCATAGGAGAGGGAGACCCCCGAGGCATCGGAGAGGAGTGCGGCGATCTTCTGCTGCAGGTGGTATTTGCCGCCCAGATCGCGTCCGAATCCGGTCTGTTCGACATCGAGGACGTCTGCCGGATTATCTGCGGCAAACTTGTGAGGAGACATCCTCATGTTTTCGGGGACGTCACGGTGAGAGGATCGTCGGATGTGAGCCGTAACTGGGAGAGGATAAAGGCGGAGGAACGGCGCGGACGGAACGACGACAGTTCGGCGATGGCCGGCATTCCCAGGGGACTTCCCGCTCTGCTCCGGGCCCTTCGGATAGGAGAGCGGGCGGCCAAGAAGGGTTTCGACTGGGAATTCGGCGACGCGGAGTCTGTCAGAGGTAAGGTTCTGGAGGAACTGGGCGAGTTCCGGGAGGAAGTCGAGCGAAACTCGCCTGACGCCATGAGGGAGGAGTTCGGCGATCTGCTGTTCGCTCTAGTTAACATGTCGCGTCATCTGGGCATAGACCCGGAGTGCGCGCTTCAGGAGGCGAACGCCAAGTTCGCGTCCCGTTTCAGGGTCATGGAATCCCTGGCGTCCGGGAAGGGTATGCAGATGGAGGATATGCCGCTTGACGGGCTCGAATCCTTGTGGCAATCTGCGAAGAAGATCGAGATGGATAAATGTTCGGCAAAACCTGAAGGAGGAAATTAAATGTCCACGACGGCTGAGAAAATAGCGGAGGTTCTGGAGACTAACGTGCGCCCGATAATAGAGTCCCACGGCGGCGGCATAGAGTTCATGGGCTACGACGAGACAAACGGAGTGCTGAAAGTTCAGCTGTACGGCCTTTGCAGCGGCTGCCCGGGGGCGGCCGCCACGCTGCGCAATCTCGTCGAAGGCGTGGTTCAGCGTTATGTTCCCGAGGTCAGGGAGGTAGTCAGGGCGTAACGGACGTGAGCGCGCGGACAGTCACCGTAGCGTCCGAGGATATCCTGGCCCGTCTGCTGGGCGTCCGCGACGAGATGCTTTCTCTGGTGGAGGAGAAGCTGGGCGTCAGGGTCGTGGTGAGGGGTTCAGATATGCACATCCCGGACGGGGACCCGCTTCTCGCGGAGGATCTGGCGAGCGTTCTGGGGCAGTTCGCCGATATGACGGCCAGGGGTGTCCGCCCATCCGGAGCGGAGATGCGATGCGCCCTAGATATGGTAGCGGAAGGCAGGAGGCCGGATATGCTGTCGATGCTGGAACGCACGGTGTGCCTAACCAACAGGGGACAGCAGGTTCGTCCCTTTACTCAGGGGCAGAGGGAGTACATCGACGCCATCGAAAGCAGCGACGTAGTGTTCTCGATAGGGCCCGCAGGCACGGGAAAGACCTATCTGGCCGTGGCTATGTCCGTGGCGGCGCTCAAATCCGCCAGAATAAACAGGATAGTATTAGTTCGGCCCGTGGTCGAGGCCGGGGAGAGGCTGGGCTTTCTGCCTGGGGATCTCCACGAAAAGGTCGAGCCGTATATAAGGCCGCTTTACGACGCTTTTTACGACCTTCTCCCTCCGGAGCGGTTTAACAGATACGTCGAAAAGGGCGTTATCGAGATCGCTCCGCTGGCGTACATGAGAGGACGGACATTGAACAGCAGTTTCATAATCCTCGACGAGGCGCAGAATACCACAAAAGAGCAGATGAAGATGTTTCTCACCAGGCTCGGCCTGGGTTCGAAAGCTGTCGTCACAGGAGACATAACGCAGGTCGACCTTCCGGGCGGAAAAGAATCCGGACTCAAGTCCGTGCGCGATATACTGCGGGGAGTGGAGGGGGTAGCTTTCTGCGACCTCACCAATCGCGACGTGGTAAGGCACGATATAGTCCAGAGGATCGTCATGGCTTACGAGGAGTACGAAAAAAATGGCGCGGTTTCGCAGGCGCTCGTCTCGTAATCTTCTGCAGCTGCTTCTGCTCAGCAGCGCGCACTCGAATCCGGGAGGAGTCTCGACAGGATTTCTGATGCTTTATCGCTTCCTCCTGGTGCTGTCGGCGGGCGCGATAGTCATGATGCGGTGGTATTTCATAGACACCAGCGCGAACTATATGGTGGGGTACCCCTCGCCGCATACCTATCTGGCCCGGGTCACCACCCGATTCGTCGACAGGGACGCCACGAACGAGTCCCGGCACCTGGCCGCTGAACAGATAGTCACGGTCAGGGTGAGAAACAACGCTTCGACGCAGATCGTCAGGGAGAACATCGCCGCGCTCAAAAACAACGGGGATGTGAGTTTCGCCTCTCCCCGTCTTGCGGAAATGGTCCGCGCTCTCTCCGACGACGTCCGGACGGGCGTGATAGACACCGCCGTCGAAATAGCCGAAAAGAACTACGACAAGGCCGTGACCAGGGCCGAACAGACCGCCGTCATATGGGATAACCTGAGGGACTCTTCCCTTGCGCAGGCGGACAAAAACGTGGTCTTTCAGCTCCTGGACTCGCTGCTGATCCCCACCGTCGCCGAGGATGCCGAGATGGCGGACCGTCTCAGAAACGACATATCTTCCCACATACCGTCTTTCACCAGAAATATAGAGATAGGCAAGACCCTGGTTCAGCAGGGGCAGGTGGTGACGTCGGAGATGGCTGGGCTTCTCCGGGAGAACGGCTACCCCGACGCCGCAATACCCTGGAAACACCTGGGTTTCGTGGTCATAACCACCTTCGCCTGGTCCCTTTGGTTCACCTGGATAGGCCTTAGACAGGAGTCGCCTCCCTCCCACAGGGACTGGCTGTATATGTTCCTGCTTTTGGTGATAGACTGGATTTTTCAGTCCACTGCCGCCAGATGGAACATCGACGCCCTCTCTTTGCTTGGCCTGGCCGGATGGCTTTTCCTGACCGTCAACGCGTCCCTGGCGTTCCAGGTGACGCTGGGGGGCGGACTGCTGGGTTATATCATGGCGTTTCCGGGAATGACCTCGTCCATAGCCGTCGGCTGCGTCCTGTGCGGCGTAGTCTCCGGGGCGAGCTTCCTCTTTATAAAGGAAGCGTCCAGCAGGATCAAGATATGGGCCAACGTGCTGAGCCTGGGACTCTGCCTGACCTTCACTTCCGCTTTTCTGCGCTGGGGTATGGGGCTCGCGGTCACGCCGCAGATGCTCGAGGCGCACCTCATATCGGCCCTTGTCTGGAGCACCCTGGTGGTGGCGCTCCTTCCGCTGTGGGAGTATGTATTTGACATTATATCCCCCTTGAGACTGCTGGAGATGAGCCACCCGTCCCAGCCTCTTCTCAAGCGTCTTCAGCTGGAGGCGCCCGGGACGTATCACCACACCGTGACGGTAGGCACCTTCGCCGAGGCGGTCGCCGACAAGGTGGGCATGAACGGGCTTTTGATCAAGACGGGGGCTTACTATCACGATATAGGCAAGCTCAAACGGCCCCACTATTTCGTGGAAAATCAGTCGTTCGGAGACAATATCCACGACAGACTCGGTCCGTACGATTCGGCCAGGATGATCCTGAGTCACGTTCCCGACGGCCTCAAGCTGGCGGACGAGTACAAGATTCCGAAGATGATAAAAAATTTCATAGCCGAACACCACGGCACCACCTGCATAACCTACTTTTATCAGAAAGCTCTCGCCGAGGACAAGGAAGCCGGGAGAGACGGCAGTTCCGTGGACAGGGACGACTTCTGCTATCCAGGGCCGGCGCCTCAGCGTCCGGAGACCGCCCTTCTCATGCTGGCCGACTCGACCGACGCCGCTTTGAAGGGCCTTAAAAATCCGCTTGCCGGAAGGGCGGAATTGGAGAAACTCGTCGACGACGTGGTCAACTCGAAGATCATGAGCGGACAATTCGTCGACGTGAATTTTACCCTGAAGGAACTGAGCGCCATCAAGAACGCCATGGTGGATACCCTCATGTCCATGTATCACACCCGCGAGATAAAACCGCTCTCGCATCCAGCTCCCGACGGCGTGCCGGACGCGGACGAAGCCGAACCCCAGGCGGGCCGGTCCCCGGACGCGGCCGCCGTCTTTGTGCCTGAAAAGTGAAATTCAGGGTGGAGTCGCAAACATCGCCCGGACCGGATTTTCCGGTGGACGTCGAATTTCTCTCGGAGGAATTGTCGTCCCTGCCGATGCCCTTGGGCGGAGCGGAGGCCGTAGTGTCGCTTTCGGCCGTGAGCCCGGAGGACATAGCCGCTCTCAACTTCAGGTACAGGAAACTGGACGAGCCCACGGACGTGCTGTCGTTCCCGCTCTGGGAGGAGGACGGCAGGTTCGTCCCTCCGCAGTGGGATTCCATCCCGCTGGGAGACGTGGTCGTCTGTCCCGGAATCGTGCGGCGTAACGCCGAACGGGAGAATATCGGCTATAATAGCGAAATGGCGCGGATGATAATACACGGAGTGCTGCACCTGATCGGTTTCGATCACGATACCGACGGGGCAAGGCGCGAAATGTGGGACATGCAGGAGAGCGTTCTCGGAAAATATGCCGAGCGGGTCCGCGCAAAGGGAGGACTGATGTCGGAGTGAGTTCCGATTTAGCAGGCAGTATCGGCCTGCTGCTGTTGTTTCTGGTTTTTTCGTTTTTCTTCAGCGCAGCTGAAACCTCTATAACGGCGGCAGGGAAAGTAAAATTAAAGGTGATGGAAAACACCCATCCCGAACGCAAAAAGGGCTTCTCGTGGCTTGCGGCAAACGTACAGCGGGCTATGTCCATAACTCTGGTCGGCAATAACGTGGTCAACATAGCGGCGAGTTCCGTGGCCACTGTCCTTTTCACCAGATTTTTAGGTCCGCAGAAAGGGTCGCTGACGGCGATAGCCGTGATGACCACGGTAGTGGTCATATTCTGCGAGATCTTGCCGAAGAATATAGCTATAGCCCACAAAGAGTCCGTCCTGTACCATTCCCTGCCGCTTTTGTCGTTTTTCAACGTCGTCCTGTGGCCGGTCGTGTATTTAGTCCAGAGCGCCATATGGATCATAGGCCGGGTGCTCGGGCTCAAACTGGACACGCTGAACACGTTCGTGTCCCGGGAGGATCTCGAGGTCATCGTGAACGAGAGCGGGGAGTCCGGTGCTATAGAGGAGGACGAGCGCAAGATGATCAGCGGCGTCATCTCATTCGAGGGGACCAGGGTCTCCGAGGTGATGGTGGCCCGCACGGATATGACCGCCATGTCGTCGGACACGACTATGGCGGAGGCCTCCGAGATATTCCTCCAAAGCGGACATTCCCGGGTGCCCGTGTACGAGAAGGAACTGGACAGGATAACCGGGATGCTCTACGTCAAGGACCTGCTGAAGCCCCTCTCTATGGGGGCTTTCGGCGACAGCGTGGCGTCGGTCCAGCGCAAACCTCTCTTTATACCTGAGACCCTGAAAACCGACGAGGCCTTCGACCTCATGAAAAAATCGAGAATACACATAGCCATAGTGGTGGACGAATACGGCGGCACTGCCGGCCTGGTCTCTCTGGAGGACCTGCTCGAGGAGATAGTGGGCGACATACAGGACGAGTACGACGACGAGATGCCGGACGTGCTGGAGGAGCGGGAGGGAGTGTATCTGGTCCAGGGGTACGTCAATCTGGACGAGCTTTCGGAGACGCTGGTCTATCCCTTCGAGTTCGAGGACGTCGACACGGCGGCGGGCATGCTGCTGTCGCTCAAGGGCAACTTTCCCGACGAGGGCGAGTCTGTTTCCTATGGTCCCTGGAGGATGACGGCCGTGGAGGTCGTCGAGCACAGGATACTCCAGGTGAGAATGGAACGCATGGCCGACGAGCCGAAGGAGGCCGGAGCCGATGGAAACGCGTAAGCCGTACAGGGCGGGGTACGCCGCCCTGGTGGGGGCTCCTAACGCCGGCAAGTCCTCGCTGGTCAACGCTCTTCTGAAGGAGAAGGCGGCCGCTGTCTCCAGCAAGCCTCAGACCACGCGGAACGCCGTCCGCTGCATCCTGACGACGGAGGACTGCCAGATAGTCATAGTCGACACTCCCGGCATACACAAGCCGAAAATGGCGCTGGGAGAGTTCATGATGCGGGAGACGGATTCCGCCATGGAATCGGTGGACGTTGTCTGTTTTGTCACGGAGGCGGGTCGGGAACTGGGAGACGCGGGGGAAGAAATATACTCCCGCCTCGAACATCTCAGAATACCGATAGTGCTGGCCGTAAACAAGATAGACCTCCTCCGGGATAAGGAGGACTTCTGGCGTTATCTCGAGACGGTGCAGGAACGAGTAAAACCTGACGCTGTAGTCCCTGTCTCTGCCCTCAAAGAGACCAATCTCGACGTTCTGCGGGACGAACTGGCCCGCAGGCTTCCGGAGGGGGAGATCATATACCCTGAGGACGTCCTGATAGACGCGACGGAGCGTTTTCTGGCCGAAGAGATAATCCGGGAGCACATCTTCGAGTCCACGGAGCAGGAGGTCCCCCACAGCGCGGCGGTCATAGTGGAGGAATTCAAAACGCCCGCTGAGTATCCAAAACTGCGCAGGGCGGAGATAAGAGCGGACATAATAGTGGAGCGCCCCGGACAGAAGGGGATTCTGATAGGCGCCGGAGGCTCCAGACTGAAGGAAATAGGGCGCGCTTCCCGCCTGGATCTGGAAAGCAGACTGGGCTGTCCGGTGAATCTGAGCCTGTGGGTGAAGGTAAAGCCGCAGTGGAGAAAGTCCGCCGTCGGGGTGGAAAGGGCGGGATACCGACGGGCCTGATACCGCTCGGAATTATCCCGGACAGGCTGTCCCAGGGGGACTACAGGGCAGTCGGGGTCGTCCTCAAAAGAAAAGAGGCGCCGAAATCGCGGGAGTGTATCCTGTTTCTCAGGGGCCTCGGCGCGGTGCAAGTCGTCTCGCCGGGGGAGAAAAACCGGTTCGGCGGCGGAACGGAACCCATGACCTGGGGGAATTTCGCCCTCTACCAGAGCACTCACAGGATGTATCTCAAAGGAGTCGATATAGTCGAGGATTTTCTGCCGCTGCGGCGTTCGAGGCGCAGTCTCAGCCTCGCGGTGAAGTGGTGCGGAAAACTCGCGGCGAGACTTCCTTCCGGACACGAAAACGACGGAGTCCTGCGGCTCTTATGGGGCAGCATGAAAAACGTGTCCCTGGGCCTCAGCCCCCTCCTGCTCGACGTCAGATTTGCCTGGAGATGGTGCGGCGTCTGGGGAGTCGCCCCATCGATGGACTTCTGTTCCGGCTGCGGCGCGTCCCTTGAATCTTCCCGGGGCGTATGCGCGTCGCAGGGGGGTTTTTTGTGCGAGGACTGCTCGGGCAGGGAGGGCGCGGCGCGCCGCGGCTTTGCCGGGGCCGAAGCGTTCGCGGCCGTGAAGGCTGCCTGCGTTTCCCCCAGAGATGTTTTCATACGCGAAAGCAGTAAACTTGACGATATGCTTAGCGGGCGCGACGATTTAAAATCTCAGCTGGAAGAGACGGCCTCGCTGTTTTATTCTTTCCTCGTTTTGGTTTGACCGGCCTTTCTCTTTGCCGCATTCGGGTATCTGTCGTTTATTTTTTGGCTGATACTGTACGTTTGAGCGAAATGGGTATATCATAGTGCAGTTGAGCGGCAGGATGTCTATTGATGCGAATGGGAAG
>JAISWP010000045.1 GCA_031271065.1 Synergistaceae bacterium | reverse complement strand
CGAGTGGATGGGCAGGTACGAGTGGTCGAGGCACGCCCCGTACAGGCTCAGGCTCGAACTTTCTGACAGCGGCGACATATGGCGTCTCGAATACTCGCTGAAATGCTTCGACTCCGGCGAGATTTTCAAAGCGTCCGACGTCTGGTTCGGCGCGTGCGCCGCCGGGAATCCCGGCGCGGGCGGATACATGAGGCGCTGCATGCTTCAGGCGCTTGGAAACGCCGGTTCCTCGTTCCGGCCGATCCGTGACAGCCTCGAAGAGGCGTCTCCTTCCTGGTGCGTCCTCTCGTCGGACGACGCGTCGGAGTTTCTGCTGCGCGGCGCCCCCGATTTCGCGGGCGCCGGCATAGACATAGTCTACCCTTCCTGGTGGAAGGATAACGCGTCCGATATGCTCACGATACGGGGCGCGCGGAGGGAAGGTGCCGGGTTCAGGTGGCGCCTGGCCTGGAAGGGCATACCGCTCTCCGATGAAGAATATAAGGTCATAGTGCGTGACCGTTCCCCCCTTTCCAGAATCAGGGGGGGGTGGATATTCATCTCGCCGGATCACCTGGAAGCCGTGCTGAACCATATCGAGAGGCTGCCGGAGACCCTCTCCCATATAGAGGCGATAAGGTTCGCCATAAAGGACCCCTATGTCGACGGTTTTGACGGGATACCGGAGCTGGAGGCGACTTACGAGGCGCTGGCGAAAGGGTCGTCCCCGGATATTTTCGAGGCTCCGGCCGGAATGAAGGGCGAGCTGAGGCCCTATCAGGAGCGCGGGTTTTCGTGGCTGGCCTTCCTCACGAAGCTGGGCGTCGGGGCCTGCCTGGCGGACGACATGGGGCTGGGCAAAACGGTTCAGACGCTGGCCCTGGTTCAGTATTACCGCAATACGGGACATCTGCGTCCGGTCCTTCTGGTCTGCCCGACGTCCGTGATAGAAAACTGGAGGATGGAGATAGAGCGGTTCTTCCCCGGAATGTCGTTTTACGTGCACCACGGCAGGGACAGGTTCCGAGGGAACATGTTCGCGGTGACCGCCCGAAGGAGCGCTATGGTGCTGTCCAGTTACGCCCTGATACACAGAGATTACGAGGAATACCGCGGTGTGGACTGGCTGGGAGTGGTGCTGGACGAGGCCCAGAACATAAAAAATCCCGATACCCATCAGGCGAGGGCGGCCAGAGGGATAAAATCCGACTGGCGGGTCGTGCTGACGGGTACCCCGGTGGAGAACCACGTCGGGGATATATGGTCGATAATGGAGTTTTTGATGCCGGGGATGCTGGGGAGCAGGAAGAGTTTCACCGGCAGATACGTCAAACCGCTGGCGGAGTCCCAGGACCCCAGGCTCACCGAGGGGCTCAGGAAGTCCGTCAGTCCCTTCATCATGCGCAGGCTCAAGACTGATCCGGATATCGTTCCCGAACTTCCGCGCAAGATAGAGACCAAAGTGTTCTGCGGTTTGAAAAGGGAGCAGATGAGGCTCTACGCGAAGGCGGCCGAGGAGATGAGCCGGGAGGCCGAAGGAGTGGAGGGCATCCGGCGCAGGGGGCTGGTCCTCGCCGGGATAACGAAGATGAAGCGTATATGCGATCATCCGGACCTTGCCGAACGGGACGGCGGCATCGGGGTCGAACGCTCATCCAAACTGGAGCGTCTGCTCTCTCTGGCCGAGGAGATGCACGAAACCGGCGACAGGGCGCTCATCTTCACCCAGTATGTGGATATGGGACATATTTTGAAGTATCAATTGCAGGAGCGTTTCGGCAGGGAGGTCCTCTTTCTGCACGGTTCCGTGCCCAGGAGCGCCCGTGACGGAATGGTCCGGCAGTTCCAGGACGGCTTCGGCCCCCAGTTTTTCGTGCTCTCCCTCAGGGCGGGCGGAGTGGGGCTCAACCTGACCCGCGCCAATCACGTGGTCATGTTCGACCGATGGTGGAACCCCGCCGTCGAGAACCAGGCCATAGACAGAGCGTACCGGATAGGGCAGTCCAGCAGCGTGCAGGTCCACATCTTCTGCTGCAAGGGGACGCTCGAAGAGAGGATCGACAAGATAATATCCTCGAAGAGGGCTCTCGCGGGCAGCCTGATATGGGAAAAGGACAGCTGGATAACGGATCTGTCCGACAGGGAGCTGCAAAGTCTGGTCGCGCTTTCCTCGAACGCGCTGGACTCCTGAACAGGGGGATGTGAGATGAAAAGGGGGGAACCCGGCGCCGCGCCTCCGGGCGGAAAACAGAAATTGAAACGGGGGCGTCCTCCCGGGATAAGAACATGCCCTGAGTTCGACGAGACGCGGTGGTGGACGGAGGGTTTCGTCCGGCGCATAAGCGAGATCGCCTCGCCGAAACAGATAAACGCCGCCAAAAATTATGCCAGAGCCGGGAGAGTCGTCAGCCTCGCCGTCTCGCCGGGGCTCATCGAAGCAAAGGTGCAGGGCAGGCGCAGAGCGCCTTACTGTGTGAGGCTCCATGCCTCGCTCATGAGCGAGGCCAGGATGGAGGAAATAAAGCGAAAAATCAGCGAAAAGGCGATCTACAGGGTGACTCTTCTGGCCGGGGATATACCGGGTGAACTGAGCGAGTTATTCAAGTCGTCCGGGATGCCCCTCTCGATGGCCTCCTTCTCCGGGAGACGGCAGCAGTGCAGCTGCTCGGAGCCGGAGGAGATATGCAAACATATTCTGGCGGCCGTCTATGTGGCGGCGGCTGCTTTCAGCCGCGACCCGTTCCTTCTCATGAAGCTGCGGGGGATCGGGCGCGATGATCTCCTGAGGCTGCTCTGCGCGCCTGTGGGAGAGAATACGCCCGCCGCGCCGGACCCTGGAGAATGGGACGGCGGCGCGCCGGGCTCCTCGGCCGAGTCCGGGGACGGGCCGCCCGGCGGTATCTCCTTGGATTCGGAGTTCTACGGGTCCCGCGCGCTCGCGGACGAGCTGAACGACCTGGAAAGGCGCGCTCCCGAGGGCGGCGCTCTCACCCCGATACCCGATTTTCCCCTGTGGCGGGGGGAGACGTCCTTCGCCGATTCCGTGTCCCCGTATTACAGGTGCGTGGAGAAATTTGTCAGGGACAAACAGCGGTAGACCCTTAAATCATCTTTGGACGCGGCGGCGCGCCGGACGCGTCCGATATTTGGAGGACAGTCGATTATGAAGAGCGTTTTCCTGAAAAAACGGATGAGGAATATGGAGGCGTCCCTGGCCGCGGAAGGGCTGGACGCGCTCTTGATACTGAAAGAGGCGAACCAGAGATACCTGGAGGGTTTCACGGGAGACGGCTGTTTCCTTCTGGTTTCGCGCCGCGGCAATTTTCTGATGGCCGACTCCAGATACGTGGAGATGGCGTCGCATGAGTGCGAAAGCGCTCAGATCGTACCGCACCGGCGTCCTCACCCCCCTTTCGAGAAGGCGCTGGCCGGCCTCGTCCGCGAGCATGGCTTTAAAAAACTGGGTTTCGAGGCCGTCATGCCCTACGGCATGTACGAGACCATAGCCGCCGAGATCGGAAAGGACGCCTCGCTGAAGCCGGTCTCGTCGATGGTCGAAAAGATCAGGGCCCACAAAGACGACGGGGAGATCGAGGAAACGGCGTCGGCCTGCGGTATAGCCGACCGAGCGCTGATGGCGCTCCTCGACGCGGTAAAGCCGGGAGTCTCTGAACTGGATGTGAGGACGGAGCTCGACTACAGGCTCAAAAAGGGCGGGGCCGAGGACGCCGCGTTCAATACGATGGTGCTTTTCGGCGCCAGGGCTTCCCAGCCCCACGCCAACTCGAGAGCGGACGTGAAACTGCGCGCGGGGGACTTTATACTGATAGACTACGGGGCCTCCGTGAACGGATACAAGTCCGACACCACCCGCACGTTTGTCATGGGCAGCGCTTCGGACGAACAGAAGCGGGCGTATAACGCCGTGCTGAAATCCCAGATCGAGAGCCTGTCGATGGTACGGCCCGGGGCAAACGGCAGGGAGCTGAACGAACGGGCGCTCGGCGTCATAGGCGAGGCCGGATTCCCGGCGTTCAGCTACGGCATCGGACACGGCACAGGCCTCGAGATACACGAGGAGCCCTTCATGAGGCAGGGCTCCGACGTCATCCTGTCCTCCGGCATGGTGCACACGATAGAGCCGGGCACATACATACCGGGCTGGGGCGGCATCCGCATCGAGGACACGGTGCTGGTCACAGACGACGGCCACAGGGTGCTGACGTCGTTTCCCAAGGACCTCATGGAGCTGTGACGCACAAAAAGAGCGGTGACCGGCGTATATGGTCACCGCTCTAAAATCTTTGCGCCGAATGCCGCGCGATTCAGCTTCTTGCCCCGCTCCTCCGAATGCCGCGCGCGCCGTCGAACGCCAGGCGTCCGTACACAGCGGATCGCCCACCTCCCTGCACCCTGTTAATTTCGGTGATTTGACTTTTGGGTAGATTCCCGT
>JAISWP010000169.1 GCA_031271065.1 Synergistaceae bacterium | reverse complement strand
AATCGTTCAATTAAAATATATCGCTTCAGTTCGTTATGTAGGAAGGAAGGGTAATATATGGAAGCCGCAGTCAAAAAGGAATTCAAACTGGAAAATCTCTGCTGCCCGGTGTGCGCCGGGGAAATACAGAGCCACATACGCAAACTGGAAGGGGTGAAGGGCGCGGCAGTCGATTTTCCGTCCCGGAAGCTCACCGTCGAGTTCAGCGGCGGCGAAACAGACACACTCGTGGCCCGCGCCAGAGGAATCGTAAAACAGTGCGAGCCGGCGGTTGAAATGCTCGAGACCTCCTCCGCCGCGCCGGGGGAAAAAATTCTTTATCTCGCGGGCTTGTCCTGCGCCGGATGCGCGGGGGAAATCGAAACGCGGGTGAGGCGGCTCGAAGGCGTCAAAACGGCTGTCGTGGACTTCGCGGCCCAAAAGCTGCGCATAGAGGCTCAGGACAGGGAAAAACTGCCCGCCATCGCCAGGCAGGCGTCGGAGATTGCAAGGGAAGTCGAGCCCTCCGTTCAGATTTCTTTCGGCGCGGAGCGGGAAGCGAAAGACTCGTATGCCGTCTGGAAGCGCCGTCTGTTTTACGGGGGCCTCTCTTTAGGCGCGGCCATTTTTGGGGCGGGGATGTACCTGGATATCCCGCGTCCGGCGGACCTGGCCTTATTTCTCGCCGCATATCTGCTGGTGGGAGGGGAGGTCCTGCTGAGATCGCTTAAGAACATCTCCAAAGGCCGGGTCTTCGATGAAAATTTCCTGATGAGCGCTGCCACGATCGGGGCTTTCGCCATTGGAGAGTACGCCGAGGGCGTGGCCGTCATGCTCTTTTACCAGATCGGAGAGCTGTTCCAGCATCTTGCCGTCAATCGCTCCCGCAGGTCCATATCCTCGCTGATGGATATCCGCCCCGATTTCGCGAACCTGAAAACCGGCGGCGAGGTGCACAGGGTGTCGCCGGAAGAGGTCGGGATAGGAGATCACATCGTCGTGAGGCCCGGCGAAAAGATTCCGCTGGACGGCGTCGTTTTGGAGGGACGCTCAGTGCTTGACACCTCCGCGCTGACCGGGGAGTCCCTGCCCCGGGATGTGGAGCCCGGCAGCTCTGTCCTATCCGGCTCGATCAACAAAAACGGCCTTCTGACCGTGGAGGTGTCGAAGGAGTTCGGCGAGTCCACCGTATCGAAGATTCTCGATCTCGTGGAGAATGCCGGTTCTCAAAAAGCCCGGCTGGAGAATTTCATAACGAAGTTCGCCCGGTACTACACGCCGGTGGTGGTGTTCGCGGCCCTGGCCCTCGCCGTCGTCCCTCCGATTTTTCTGCCGGGCGCCGGATTTGCGGAGTGGATCAACCGTGCGCTGGTGTTCCTCGTAGTCTCCTGTCCATGCGCGCTCGTGGTTTCCATCCCTCTGGGGTTTTTCGGAGGCATCGGAGGCGCGTCGAGAAACGGCATCCTGGTCAAAGGCAGCAGCTATTTGGAGGCCCTCGGCAGCGTCGGTACGGTTGTGTTCGACAAGACCGGAACGCTGACCAAGGGGGTTTTCAACGTTACGAAGATCGCCGCGGAAGGATATTCGGAGGAAAAACTGCTGTATTACGCCGCCCACGCCGAGAGCAGTTCCAGCCACCCGATAGCGGTTTCTATCCGGAAAGCTTACGGGCGGCAGACTGACGCCGAAAAAATTTCGGAATACGAGGAAACAGCCGGGCGGGGAGTGAAGGTGCGGGTCGGCGGCGACGTCGTACTGGCAGGCAGCGGCAGGCTGCTTGACGACGCGGGAGTTTCATACGAAAAATCGGCCGAGCCGGGAACAGTCGTCTATCTCGCCGTCAACGGCGTTTCGGCGGGCCATATCATCATCTCGGACGAACTGAAGCCCGACAGCGAGCGGGCCGTAAGCGGACTCAAAAAAATCGGAGTGGCGAAAACCGTCATGCTGACGGGCGACAGCAAATCCGTCGGGGAAAAGATCGGAAAAGAGGTCGGAATCGACGTCGTGTACTCCGAGCTCTTGCCTCACCAAAAAGTCGAGCACTTGGAAGAACTGGAGAAAGACGCGTCAAGCGGCAAGGTGGTATTCGTGGGGGACGGCATCAACGACGCGCCGGTGCTGGCCCGGAGCGACATCGGCATAGCGATGGGCGGCGTGGGTTCTGACGCCGCCATCGAGGCCGCGGACGTGGTTTTGATGACGGACGAGCCCTCGAAAATCGTGGACGCCATCCGCATAGCGAAAAAGACGCGAGGCATCGTCTGGCAGAACATCGTATTCTCGCTGGGCGTCAAGGGAGTGATTCTCGTTCTGGGCGCGCTGGGCGCGGCGACGATGTGGGAGGCGGTTTTCGGCGACGTGGGAGTGACTCTCATAGCGGTCCTCAACTCCATGAGAGCCATGCGGGTGAATCCCGGAAGATAGTGATCAGAACTATGTGACAGGAGAGAGCTGGCCGAAGGCAGGTCTTTCGGGCCGGCTCTCTTTTATATGTGCGCCCGGCATGGGCGATAGCTTGGCGCTGAGAGTCCGCTGCGGGCTTGGCAGCGGAAACTGTCAGCTGAAAGCAGGGGTGTCCATCGCGGGGCGGCCTCGTGAATCGCCGCGCCCGCCGCGGCTACGCGTTCATAAATGTCACGGCGGTGCCGTAGGCAAGCAATTCAACCACTGTCTGCATTATCTCGGTGGTCTGAAACCGCACCGCTATTACCGCGTCGGCCTTGAGTTCGCGGGCTTCATCCATCATACGTTCCAACGCGGTCTTGCGGGCTTCCGCGAACATAGCCGCAGCGCCTGTGAGCTCTCCGCCTATCGCGCCGGATGCGTAAAAATTCTGTGTCTCCGCTGTGAGGTTGCCGACGTATACTACGGCGCCCAGGACGATTCCCGCGGTCGTAAATTTCTTTCCGCCGATGGTTTCGGCCGTGGTCACGACCAGCTTGGAACCGCGTTTCGGAGCGGCGTCCAGGGCTTTCTGCTGCGCGGCTTTCTGCTGCTGCCACTTCTCCTGTTCTTCCAGTTCCCAGGGCGGTAATTCCATTAAATCGCCTCCTTGCTGACATCCTATTCTGGTTTTGAATCTGACCTGCGCCCGTAAGTTTGATTTAATTTAAAACCGCAATGCCGCGTATCGCAATACGTCGCGCTTCATTGCGGCTTCAGGCCGAACAAAGGCGTATTTGGCCTGAAACAGGAATAAAAGACGGTAAAGCGGCGCTTCCATTATGATATTACCACGAAATGCTGTTTTGCGGGGCCGTCGGTTCATCTGGTTTGAGCTTTCGGAATCACTCAGGGCGTTCAGCCCATGCCGGAGGATTTGCCGCATATCCGGGTTCCAGGTTTTCCGTACTGCGGCTGGGATATTCCGAAAGCGCCGGCAGATGATTTTAGTAACTATAAATCTATGATATTATTCGATCAGTGATTTTTTGAACATACATATCCGCGACGAAGTCAAATTTACCAGGGGAGGCGTTTTTTGTGAATTATCGCTATTATATTCCCATGCTCAACCTCATCGGCAGGGGAGTCATCCGTGAAATCGGATGCGAGGCCTTCGGCCTCCACGGAACGAACGCCTTCGTAGTCGCGTCCGTTGGCGGCGTGGGGGAGTCCCAGGCTCGCATGGTGTCGGAGATACTCGCCGAGGCCGGGCTCAGGTCCCATGAATTTTGCAGAGCGGTCCCCAACCCCACGGTCTCCGTCGTTGAGGCGGGCGCGTCCGAATACCGCGCGGCGGGATGCGACATCATCGTCGCCGTCGGGGGCGGCAGCGCCATAGACACGGCGAAGGGCATCGGGATTCTCGCAGCCAACGGCGGCAGCATAAGGGACTACGTCGGCACGAACAAATCGCGTCAAGCCATGCCCCCGCTCATCGCCGTCAGCACCACTGCCGGCACCGGGAGCGAGGTCACCCAGTTCGCCGTCATATCCGACGACGCCGATCATTCGAAATTCACTATAAACGACTGGCACATGATCCCGAGCGTTTCCGTCAACGATCCGGAGATGATGCTATCCATGCCTCCCGAACTCACCGCTTTCACGGGCATGGACGCTCTGACCCACGCGGTGGAAGCCTACGTGGCGAAAAACTCCACCGAGGTCACGAAGGCAAAGGCATACAAGGCCGCTGAACTGGCTGCGCGATGGCTTCCGATTGCGGTGAAGGACGGCTCCGACATCGAGGCCAGAGAGAACATGTGCTATGCCAGTTTCCTGGCCGGAACCGCCTTCAACAACGCCGGGCTCGGCCTGGTCCACGCGATGTCCCATCCGCTCGGCGGCATGTACAACCTGCCTCACGGGCTTTGCAACGCGATGCTTCTGGCGCCGGTGATAAAGTTCAACATTGACTCGGCCGCCGGAGGCTACTCCGAACTGGCGGCCGCCGTGAGCGCCGGCAAGCAGTGGCACTCCGAGAGGGAGAACTGCGAGTCGCTGGCGCGCTTTGTGACGAACCTGGCCCGGGAGGTCGGTGTTCCCGACGGACTGAGCGAGATCGGCGTCAAACGGGGTGATATCGACGAGCTGGCGGAAAAGGCTATGGCCGAGGAAATAGGAGAGACGAACCCGAAGCCTTATACCCAGGACCAGGTCCGCGGCATATATATGAGCGCGTATTAAACCTGATTTCTACAGCAGTAAAAGGGCAAAGCCCTTCATACGGCAAGGGTGAAGGGCTTTTTCGGGTTACGGAAACGCGGTGGTTTTACGAATCAGCCGCAATCCTGCGACGATACGCTCTGAGCAGTTCCACAGGCGCGTTACGATTCTGTTTATCTTGTGATTGCCGATATTCTGTTTGTAATACGAAGACGCGACCAATCCACCCATGCTGTGGCATACCAGATCGACCTTCGGGGTTCCCAGACTGTCGATGAAAGCCTTCAAGAGCTTCGCGTTGTCCTCGCTGCTCTGCCGCCAGTCGTACGAGAAAAAATATACTCCTCTGTCGGAAAATTCTTTCCTTAGCGTGTCCACCATGTCCTTGGCTTTATCAAGCGTTCCAAAGTAATTTTCTGAGTAATAACCCGCCATCCTTGAAAAAATCGTTAAAACATCCTCGGGACTGATTTACGCGTCAGTCCCTTCGATATGCAGTACCGCTTTAAATTATCCTTGAAGCGTCTCTTTCAGTTTCTCCGAAATCTCCTCGTATCCGAAGCTGACGAGCCGTCCTTTCAGCCACGATATCAGTTCCTGGCCGGATTCGTACTTGTGCCGCTCGAGCTCCTCCATGACGCCCTGCATGGCGTCAATGTCGTAATCCTGGCTCGCATTGAGCATTTTCGCCAGCAGCTCGCGGTCCGGCTCTGGCAGCGCGTCCCTGCCGCTGTCCGCTTCCTCCCTGACGTTATCCGCGCTTTCAAAGAGGGCTTTGAGCTGGCTGAGCAGTTCCTCCGTCTTGCATATGAACGTTTCGCTGCCGGCCATGACGCGGGCGAAGTCGCCGCTCTTTGCCGATATTTCGAGAACCTCCGCCATTCTCCCCGCCTCGTCCGCGCATATCCCGTAGCAGCTCCCCTTGACCCCGTGCACCGTGACGGCGTATTCGCAAAGCGTCTGCTCCGTGACGCCCCTCAGAGACTCCAGGAATTTCGGCACGTTCTGCACGAAGGACTTGACGACGTCCAGGTAGACGGAGGGGACATCGTTGAAGCGTTTCAGCCCGGCGTTTATGTCCACGCCGCTTATCCGCGTTTTCTCCAGCAGGCTCATGAGGATGGCTTCGCGGCCGCACTTGCCGCCGGCCTCGCGCGGCCTCGTCTCCGCCTCTCTGATAGTTTCCGGGCTCTGTTTGTCCCTGACGAACTGGCGGAGCACGGCGTCCAGCTTCACAACGTCTATCGGCTTCGCCAGAAACGCCTGAAAACCGTTTTCCAGGAACATTTTGTCGTTGCCCACTATCGCGTTCGCGGTCAGGGCCACTATCGGAACGGTCCTCGCGTACTCGCTTCCGATCTCGTCCCTGATGATCTTCACCGTTTGGACCCCGTCCAGCCCCGGCATCATGTGATCCATGAACACCACGTCGTAGCGTATCTCCTCTTTGCGGATCATGTTTATGGCGTCCATGCCGCTCGTCACGCAGTGAATCAGCAGCCCCTCGTAAGCCGCCATCATGCCCCTGGCCACGTCGAGGTTCGTGCTCACGTCGTCCACTACGAGGACCTTGCCGTAGGGCATGGGAACGTAGCTGACGTTCTTCACCCTGCGGCTCTGCCCCCTGAGGAAGCGGAATCCTTTCAGGTTTTCGGCGTTCTCCTTCCCGATGGGGCGCGGGTCGGTTATGCCTTGCCTGACGCGTATCGAAAATCTGCTGCCGCGCCCGTATTCGCTCTCCACGGTTATGCCGCCGCCCATCATCTCCACAAGCCTCTTGGAGATCGAAAGACCGAGTCCCGTTCCCTCTATCGTCCGGTGATTTATCATGTCGACCTGCTGATAAT
>JAISWP010000168.1 GCA_031271065.1 Synergistaceae bacterium | reverse complement strand
CCGCCGCATCCCCTCCGCCGTCAGATGGTTGAAAAACCCCTGTCCGTCGGGGTCAAGGTGATAGACGGCCTGCTGACGCTGGGACAGGGACAGCGCGTAGGGATATTCGCCGGTTCCGGGGTCGGCAAGAGCGTGCTCTTGGGGATGATGGCCCGCAATACCGAAGCGGATATAAACGTCATCGCGCTCGTGGGGGAACGAGGGAGAGAGGTCAGGGAATTTCTGGACAGGGACCTGGGGGAGTCGGGACTGGCGCGTTCGGTTGTGGTGGTCGCCACCTCCGACCAGCCGCCGCTGGTCCGTCTCAAGGCGGCACTGACCGCCACGGCGGTCGCCGAGTATTTCAGGGACGAAGGTAAGAACGTCCTCATGATGATGGATTCTGTCACGAGGGTCGCGATGGCCCAGCGGGACGTCGGCCTTGCCATAGGCGAGCCTCCGGCCACGAGGGGTTATACCCCCTCGGTTTTCGCGTTTCTGCCCCGTCTTCTGGAGAGGGCCGGCGCGGGGGAGAGGGGCAGTATAACCGCGATATACTCCGTACTGGTCGAGGGCGACGATATGAACGAGCCTATAGCCGACGCGGTGCGGGGCATCCTGGACGGACACTTCGTCCTGAGCCGTCAATTGGCGGCCAGGTATCACTACCCGTCGGTGGACGTGCAGCGGAGCATAAGCCGCGTCATGTCCACGGTGGTCTCGGATGATCAGGCCGCCGCTGCGGGAAGGGTGAGAGAGCTGCTTGCCGTGTTCGAGGAGGCCCAGGATCTCATCAATATAGGGGCTTATAAAATCGGAAGCAACCCGAAGGTCGATTGGGCTTTGAAACATATATCCGCGGTGGACGAGTTTTTAAAACAAGGGATCGGCGAGAATTATTCCTTCGACGACACCGTGAACCGGCTCTTGAAACTTGCGCCGACGGCGTAGGCGAAAGGAGGTCAGAAATGGGCCGCAGGGAAGTCAGGCGTTTTAAAAAAGTCCTGCATATCCGCACTGTCGAGCGCGAGATCACCCAGGGTGAACTCGCGGTGCGGCTTCAGGAGGAGAGCGAAATCCTGGGGAGGATAAGCGATATCGAGAACAGACGCGACAGCGCTCTCGCGGATTTCTGCGCCGGGAGGGACGAAGCCGTTTCTCCTCAGCAGTTCTGGCTGGAGCGCCAGAATATCGACGTCATGGAGCGCGATCTCTCCGACGGCAGGCAGGAACTGGACCTCTGCCGCGGCAGGATCGAGGATACGAAGGCCGAACTGCTGGCCCGCCATCAGAACGTCCAGCTCATGGAGAAATATGTGGGCAGGCTCAAAGAGCGGGCAGATATGGAAATGATTTCGGAAGAGCAGAAGGCGCTGGACGATGTCACGTCTATGCGGTACCTGAAAAACATGAGAAGGGAGGCGTGACCCGTGAGAAACCCGGTGACCGGCATAACCAGAGTGCTGGGCAGAATAAGGGAGATCGAGGCTATGGTGTATCCGGCTTTGAAGCCTCCCGACGACTCCAGGCCGGACGACCGTTTCACGAAGGTGATGGAGGAAGTCCTGGACGATCCCTACGAGAAGGCCGAGACCGCGGAGATAACGGTTCCGGCCGGCGTGTCGGAACGAATGGCGATGTGGGAGGATCACCTCCAGGAGCTGTGCGGACAGTATCAGGTGGACCCGGATCTCGCCCGCGCCGTCATGAAGATGGAAAGCGGCGGCAATCCCAGCGCGATATCAAGCGCCGGAGCCATAGGGCTGATGCAGCTCATGCCCGGCACGGCAAAGGGGCTCGGCGTGGACCCGCACGATCCCAAACGGAATCTCGAGGGCGGCATAAAATATCTCGCCCAGCTGGCCGATAAATATGATGGAGATTATGTCAAGACTCTGGCTGCTTACAACGCGGGTTCGGGGAGGGTCGATTCCTACGGCGGAGTTCCTCCCTTCCCTGAGACGCAGCGTTACGTTAAAAATGTGCTTGCTCTTTACCGAAAATATTCCAGGGGCGATTGAAAATGGCCGAGTTACAGGACAGGAATACAGCAGAAGAAAGACCCGCGGCTCCCGAATCCAGTTTGACGCCGGAAGGCGGCAAAACGGGGAAGAAAAAGAAAAAAAAGAGAAGAGGCTGCGGGTTTTTTCTTATCCTTCTGCTCTTGGCGGTCGGAGCGGCGGCCGGGATTCAGATGAGCGGAGGCGTGGATCTCCGCCCTTATGTTTATCCGGTAGTGCCGCGTATTCCCGAGATAGGACCGGGATTGGCAGAGCTGCTGGATATCCCTGACGTCTACGCTCTCAGTTCGGAGGAACGAAGAAGGGTGGAACTGGAGGAATGGGGAAGGCGCATCGCGGAGTCATCCAGATCGCTGGACCAGATGGAACGCGATCTCGAGTCCCGCTCCGACGATCTGGCCGTGCGTGAGGCAGAGCTTGACGCCCAGCGGGAGGAGATTGCGGCTCGTTTGGAGGCGCTGAGCGGCGACGCGGAGGAGCGGGAGCCCGGCAGCGGCGCGTCCGGCACTAACACGGCCGGGATAGACGAGACTATCCGTACGTTTCAGGACATGTCCCCCAAGAACGCCGCGGCGATACTGGAAAGACTGAACGAGGACCTGGCGGTGGCCATACTCGACGGTCTGCCGCAGGATACGAGAGGCAATATGCTCGGCCGCATGGACGCGGGAACGGCGGCAAAGCTGACGGAACGGCTGACAGAATTGCAGAAAAGAAGGCAGCGGCAGCAGAGATAAGCGTTCGAACGCTTATCGCCGCCGTTTTCGGTAAGGAGAGAATCGTCATGGCTGTTCAACCAGCGGCCGCACAGGCCAGGGAATTTTATCAGGCAGTCTCGCCTCAGGCAGGGACTCAGTCCTCCGCCGGCCGCGCGTTCGAGGATATGCTGTCTTCCATGCGCGGCGTCCGGCAGCCCCCGGCTGTTTTCAGCGAAAGGAAATCTGTGCCGGTTGGTACGGCGGCGGTGAGGAGCTGCGAAAATGCCGGGGATATCGCGCAGTCCGACGCCCAGCCGCAGGCCGAAGAACTTTTCGCGGAGGCCGGGGAATCCGGCGAAGGTCTTTTCGACCCCGATCTTATCCTTCGGGACGGGTTTGACGCCGCGGAGAATGTCAAATCAGGACAGGATGCAATGATCGAGCTGGCAGCGTCCGAGGATGACGCCGCAATATCTAAAGACGAAATATACGGGGAAAGGGACGGCAAGACGCC
This sequence comes from Synergistaceae bacterium, assembly GCA_031271065.1. Lineage (GTDB taxonomy): Bacteria > Synergistota > Synergistia > Synergistales > Synergistaceae > JAIRKI01. The sequence goes on along the minus strand of JAISWP010000168.1, from coordinate 2,313 downwards.
GGACGAAGAAGCGTCCGAACCGGATTCCGGAGCGGCGCCGCCGGATTCGGATACGCCGGCGTCAGTATGGAACCAGCAGAATATCGCGTCCATAGCGGGCGTATCCCCTGCGAAAACCACGAAAATTTTACCAGATGCGGAAAAATCCTCCGGTCAGGAAAATACTGCTTCGAAGATCGTTTCTTGTAGCGTTTCTTCGGGACGGCCCGCAAAACATGCCGCCGTCGCCGCTGGAGAGGGTCCCGCCGGCGATCCGGAGGCCTTTGAGGAAGCGGCGTCCGGCACAGTCCGAGATGACGAGCCCGCCCGAGGTGACGAGCCCGGGGACGAGAGCTTTACACATTACGGCGGGCAGAACTCCGCGCCCGATCCGGAGATCCCGGATCGTGAACCGGGTTTGAACACAGTTCGGGAGTCCCGCGGCGATGGTTCAAGCGGCAAAAATAAGACGGCAGCCAAAACTTCCGAGGCGGCAGACGGGGCGGCGGAAAAAGACAATAGCGCCGGCGCATTCCCCGCGATAAAACCAGGCGGCGAAGAAACCGTATACAGCACTTCACCCCGGCCCGACGTCCGGCAGGTCCGCGAAACGGAAACTCCTGCCGTGAGACTCCCTGAAACGTATGCGCTGAGAAAAGACAGCGCCTTCGGAGAGGGGCTCTCCTTTGTAGTCGATTTCATGAGGAAGGACTCCTCGGCGCAGGCGCGGATCGTCGTAGAACCTCCCGCCCTGGGGAGGGTCGATATATCCCTTTCCTCCACATCGGCCGGTGTGGAGGCCAATTTCAGGGTCGACAGCGAGGAACTGGGGCAGATGGTCCAGGGGCAGCTCGACTCCCTGAAAGCGTCTTTGCACGCTCAGGGTATTCATGTTTCCGAGCTGACTGTCGATATTAGAAATAGCGACAGCCGTCAGGGCCGAAACGAGCCGTACGGTTCGAAAGCCAAAAGCAGACGGGGCGCGATGTCCGAAGGGGACGAGGACGCTCCCGACGCTAAAATTGTGAGGCTCGATCTGGAAAATGGGCTTCTTCACTGGGTGGCGTGACGGTTTCCGACTGACGCATATCTGACAAGGGGGTTTCGTCCAATGGCTTCCATAAACGGCGTGACAGGCGGCTGGACCAGTTACGAGGACACAATACAGGAAACGCCGAAAAACGAGCTCGGCAAGGAGGACTTCCTCAAACTGCTGGTGGCGCAGCTTACTCATCAGGACCCGACGAACCCGATGCAGGACACGGAATTTGTCTCCCAGCTCGCGACTTATTCGAGTCTGGAGCAGCAGATCACCATGAACAAGAACCTCGAGCGCGTCGTCGCCTCCAACAACGCGACTACAGCGGCGGCCGCTATATCGCTCATAGGATCGGTCGTCGGCTTCACCAACGACGACGGCGAACTCCAGATGGGGCAGGTCCTTTTCCTCGACATCGTCAGCGGGGAAGTCAATCTTTATCTCACCGACGGCACTTACGTCCCGTTCAGCAAAGTGGAGCAGGTCGGACTGCCCACGTACGTAGACGATTCAGGTTCCGCCAGCGGGACGGAAGAAGAAGATGAAGCGGGGGCGGCTTGATAGCCTGAAGCCGGATCAAAAGAGGGGTTCGTGATGCAGCGTTCTCTTTACACAGCCGTGACGGGGGTCAAATCCCACCAGACGTATCTGGACGTCACCGGGCACAATATAGCGAACGTCAACACCGTCGGATACAAGCGGGACGTTATACAGTTCGCCGACATGATATACCAGACCATCAGAAACGAGGCCGCTCCGGTCTCACCTCCGGGCGGCGTGAATCCCGCCCAGGTCGGTCTGGGGGTCCGTGTCGCGTCCATCGATCCCTGCATGGTCCAGGGCGCTCTGCAGAACACTGAAATACCGACCGACATGGCTATCCAGGGAGAGGGGTTCTTCATTGTGAAGAACGGGGAGAAGCAGCTCTATACCAGGGCCGGCAATTTCTCTCTCGACAAGGAAGGCAATCTGGTCATGCAGGGCAGCGGATACTTAGTGCAGGGGTATAAATACGACGGAGGCGCCCGGGGAGGCGCGCTTTCGGGTATTGTGATACCGGTGGGAGATGTCATGCCGCAGAAGGCCACGTCCCTTGCCGCGTTTCGGTGCAACCTGGACAGCGGGGCAGAGGCCCGGATAGATGATCTGGATGACATCCAGGCCGGCGACGCGCGGGTACTCCGGCCCTATGACTATACCGGTCTGCAGGACCTGTTCGCGGACGTCCCGAGGGCGACAAGCCAGAGCGTGATCACCGCGTTCGGGGACAGCATGAAGGAATCGTCCGATTGGAA
>JAISWP010000129.1 GCA_031271065.1 Synergistaceae bacterium | reverse complement strand
ATACTGCTGCGGCCGTTCTTTCCGGGATTGAAAACAAACCTCGCGATTTACACGGATCGCAGAACGTACTCCGTGGATTTATCGTCGAGCCTCGACGGTCTCCACATGGCTTACGTAGGGTTCAAATATCCGGGAAAGGAGCCGCCGCGCGAAGATGAACCGATCCCGCCCGGGCAATACCGCGATCTGCTCGTCAGGTACGGGATCATCGAAGGTTCCGCCGGCGGCGAAAAACCGGCGGAGCCAAAGCTCGTTGACGCCGTCGGTTTGAATTTCGTGTACTCCATAAAGCCGCTTGCGGGCGGGAAGAAAAAAATTTCCTGGATGCCGAAATCAGTCTACGACTCGGATGGCCGGACATATTTCGTTATGCCTGACAACGCGGAAAAAGTCATGCGGCAGCTGTCGCTGTTTGTAATGAAGGGAGACGAAAGACGATTGACGCTCCTCAAAGCGGTGAAAAATGACCTTCTGATGACCGAGACGGTCTTCGGCGAGGCGCTGCTGAAACTGGGCGGCGATGAGGTATCGATTGTACGGTCACGGCAGGAGGATTGACGCGCCGCGCTTCGCGTTCGGGACAAGCGACTCTTTCCCTCCGATATATCCGCGAAGCGGGGCGGGGACAGCTACGGACCCGTCCGCTCTCAGGTTGTTCTCCAGAAAAGCGATGAGCATACGGGGAGGGGCGGTGACGGTGTTGTTGAGGGTGTGGGCGAAATAATTGCCCTTTCCCCTGCCCCTTACCCGGATGGCAAGACGCCGGGCCTGAGCGTCCCCCAGATTTGAGCAGCTTCCCACCTCGAAGTATTTCTTTTGGCGCGGCGACCAGGCTTCCACGTCGATACTCTTCACCTTGAGGTCGGCGAGGTCCCCGGAGCAGCATTCGAGGGTGCGCACAGGTATGTCGAGAGACCTGAAGAAGTCCACGGTGTTCGCGCAGAGTCTGACAAACCAGTCCGGACTCTCCTCGGGCCTGCATACGACGATCATCTCCTGCTTTTCGAACTGGTGGACCCGGTACACCCCGCGCTCCTCAACTCCGTGAGCCCCGACCTCCCTGCGGAAGCAGGGCGAATAGCTCGTCCAGGCCTGCGGCAGAGTGTCCTCGCCGAGTATCGTGTCGATGAATTTTCCGATCATCGAGTGCTCGCTCGTCCCTATCAGATAGAGGTCCTCCCCCTCGATCTTGTACATCATGTTTTCCATCTCCGCGAAACTCATGACTCCGCTGACCACGTTCCCCCTTATCATAAAAGGAGGAACGCAGTAGACAAATCCGCGCCCTATCATGAAGTCCCTGGCGTAAGAGAGGATTGCCGAGTGCAGGCGGGCGACGTCTCCGCACAGGTAGTAAAAGCCGCTTCCGCTGGTCTTTCTGGCCGATTCCAGATCTATTCCCGACAGGCTTTCCATTATATCGGTGTGATATGGGATCTCGAAATCGGGGACGACCGGTTCGCCGAAACGTTCGACCTCCGCGTTCTCGCTGTCGTCTTTGCCTATTGGGACCGAGGGGTCGATGATATTGGGGATGGTCATCAGCTTCTCACGGACCTCGGCCGCGAGATGTTCCTCGAGGGCCTGCAGTTCCGCCAGCTCGCCGGACAGTTCATCGACCTTGCCTCTGCCGCTGTCCGCTTCGTCCCGTCTGCCCTTTGCCAGTAACGCGCCTATCTCCTTGCTCAGAGTGTTTCGGCGGCTTCGCAGGTCGTCGGCGTTTTTGCGGGCCTCGCGGCTCCTGCGGTCGAGTTCGATGATCTCGTCCACTAGCGGCAGTTTGTGCTCCTGAAATTTTTTCTTCAAATTTTCCTTTATGATCTCCGGTGAATTGCGAAACAGCCTGATGTCGAGCAAGACGGTTACCTCCCCTTGAGAATGTGCCGCAGACGCTCTCGTAATGAGAAATAAATAAAAATAAGGAATGCAGCGGCGTTATTATATAATAGAGAGCGTTAATCGTAAACGAACCGGGAGCTCCGCGCGGTTTTCCGCGGCGCGCCGGGAGTCTTGGAAATTGCCGTCTCGTGCCGCCGCGGCACTTGACATACCTCATTGCGCCTGATATGATACCTTTTGCTCTGCTCTTCGGACGGTATTGCGTCCGAAGGAAGAGTTGTGTATGTTTTTGCATTGCAAGCGATCCGTCGCTTGAATCGATATCGAGACGATCATTGGAAGGAGGAGGTAATTTGCCAAGTATCGCACAGCTTATCCGGCATGGAAGGCACGATAAAAGGACGCGTTCGACGGCCCCGGCATTACAGGAAAACCCGCAGCGCAGAGGTGTCTGCACCCGCGTTTATACCGTAACGCCGAAGAAGCCCAACTCGGCTCTCCGCAAGGTTGCCCGCGTCCGCCTGACTAACGGCATAGAGGTAACGGCTTACATCCCAGGCATAGGGCATAATCTGCAGGAACATTCCGTCGTCCTCGTTCGCGGGGGGCGCGTGAAGGACCTGCCCGGCGTCCGTTATCATATCGTTCGTGGAACGCTCGACTGCGGCGGAGTGGAAAACCGCAGGCAGAGCCGTTCGAAGTACGGCGCGCGAACGCCGAAGAAATAAGAGAGGAGCATGATCTATGCCGCGTAAAGGGCATGTCAAGCAGAGGGTCACTCCGCCGGATGCGGTGTACTCCAACGTTTCCATAGCAAAATTTGTGAATTGTCTCATGCTGGACGGCAAAAAGAGCATCGCCGAAAAGATCATGTACGGGGCTCTGGACATCGCGGCCTCCCGTCTCAATATTGAGCCGGTCGAAGTTTATGAGAAGGCCATGGGTAACGTCCGCCCCCAGGTGGAGGTCCGTCCCCGGAGGGTAGGAGGCGCCACCTATCAGGTGCCTGTTGAGATTCCCGCCGAAAGAGCCCAGGCTCTGGCTATCCGCTGGATCATCCAGTATTCCCGTTCCCGTAAGGGGATACCGATGATGGAGCGTCTCGCCAGGGAGCTGACGGACGCGTGCAGGGGCGAGGGCGGCTCCGTGAAAAAACGCGAAGACACCCATCGCATGGCCGAAGCGAACAAGGCGTTCGCTCACTATCGCTGGTAAAGAGGTTTAGTCGTTAGGTTCCGCCGATACGATTAAAAAATACGGCTTATGTCAAAACTTGATCTCGCTTCAGTTCGTAACATTGGAATAGCGGCGCACATAGACGCCGGCAAGACTACCACGACGGAGCGCATCCTCTTTTACACCGGCCGCAAGCACAAGCTCGGAGAGGTTCACGAGGGCGCGGCTACGATGGATTGGATGGAGCAGGAGCGCGAGCGCGGCATCACGATAACGAGCGCCGCCACTACATGTCATTGGGGCGAGGCTCTTATCAACATAATTGATACACCCGGGCACGTGGACTTTACCGTGGAGGTCGAGCGATCCATGAGGGTGCTCGACGGGGCCGTCTCCGTGTTCTGCGCGGTGGGCGGCGTCGAGCCCCAGTCCGAGACCGTGTGGCGTCAGGCGGATAAGTACAGGGTCCCCCGCGTCGCCTTTATCAACAAGATGGACCGGGTGGGGGCGGATTTTATGAACGTCGTCGGAGAAATGAAAGACCGTCTGGGCGCATGCGCCGTTCCCATCCAGATACCCATAGGGGTGGAGGACGGCTTCGCGGGTATGGTGGACCTGGTCAAATTCAAGGCGATAGTTTACGAGGACGGCCTGGGTCAGGAGTACAAGACAGCGGATGTCCCCCCCCCTCTCCTGGAGGAGGCCCGCGCGGCCCGGGACGCCATGATCGAGTCCCTCGCGGACTTCGACGACGAGATAATGCGGAAGTTCCTGGACGGGGAGGACGTCCCCTCCGATCTCATAAAGGCCGCGCTTCGCAGGAACACCGTCTCGCTGGGATTGGTGCCGGTTTTGTGCGGTTCGGCGTTCAAAAACAAGGGCGTCCAGCCTCTTCTCGATGCCGTGGTCGATTATCTTCCCAGCCCCCTCGATCTTCCGCCTGTTCATGGAGTGGACCCGGACGACGCCGAACGCGGCGTCGAGGTGCTTCCTGATGAGGACGCTCCTTTCGCCGCGCTGGCCTTCAAGATAATGGTGGACCCGTTTGTGGGGCGTCTTGCGTTCTGCCGTGTCTATTCGGGCAGGATAACGAATGGGACCGCCGTGCTTAACGTCACCTCCCGCAAGCGCGAAAGGGTCGGGCGCATCCTCAGGATGCACGCCAACAAGCGCGAGGAGATGGAGTCGGCTTCCGCCGGAATGATAGTGGCGATACCCGGTTTGAAACAGGTTCGCACGGGAGACACCCTCTGCTCGGAGAATTTTCCGGTGATGCTGGAGAACGTGGTGTTCCCGGAGCCCGTCATCGACCTTTCCGTGGAGCCCATGAGCAAAGCCGACCAGATAAAGCTGTCCAAGGGTCTCGAAGCCCTCTCCGAGGAGGACCCGACCTTTCGGGTCTCGGTGAGCGAGGAGAGCGGGCAGACGATAATAGCGGGCATGGGTGAACTTCACCTCGACATCATCGTGGACCGTCTCAAAAGGGAGTTCAACGTGGAGGTCAAGGTGGGGCGGCCTCAGGTTGCCTACCGCGAGGCCATCAGAAAGCCTGCCCGGGCGCAGGGCAAGTTCGTGCGTCAGAGCGGAGGCCACGGCCAGTACGGAGACGTGGTCCTCGAACTGGAGCCCCTCGAAGGCCATACAGGTTACGAGTGGCTGGACAAGATCGTCGGGGGCACGGTGCCCAGGCAGTTCATACCGGCGGCTCAGAAGGGCGTCGAAGAGGCCA